>JBBRFR010000328.1:0-4670 GCA_038241485.1 Burkholderiales bacterium | reverse complement strand
GTTCAAACCCTTTCAGCGCCTGCATGGCGCGCGCTACGAAGGGTTTGGCTTGGGGTTGTCGATCGTCAAGCGCATCGTGGAGCGCCACGACGGAGCGATCTGGGCCGAAGGCGCGCCAGGGCAGGGCGCCGGCTTCTACTTCAGCCTGGGAGCCGGTTCAGGCGCGACCTGAGCTCGGCGATTTCGTCCAGCAGGTCGAGCGCCAGCGCCGCGCCAGCAGCATTGACTTCGAGGTCATGCGTCAGGCGGGTGGCCAGGCGTGCGCGACGCAGCGCGCCGCCGGCAAAACACCAGTCGTGGGGGCCCTGGCCCACGGGTTCGAGCATGCCCTCGAGCACCCAGACGCGCACCTCGTCGACCTCAACGCCGCAGGCCTGGCACAGCTCGATCAGGGTGAAGCCCGAGGCTTCTTCGATCACGTGGCCCGACGCAGCGGGCAGGAGGGTGTTGCTCATGGCGGGTCATCCTCCAAGACGTTCGCGGGGGTTGAACTGGGTGGCTTCGTGCAGCGCCTGGTAGGCCTGCTTGGCGGCCTCGGTGTCGGCCGGCGGCAGCACGATCGTGAGCACGGCGTACAGGTCACCGGCGGGTTTGTCTGCCGAGCCGCCTGGGATTCCCTTGCCCTTGAGCCTGAGCTTGCGGCCCGCGGCCGAGCCGGGCGGGATGGTCAGCGTCACCGAGCCTTCGGGGGTGGGCGCGTCCACTTGCGCGCCGAGCGCGGCTTCCCAAGGGGCGAGCGGCAGGTCGAGGTAGACATCGCGGCCGTCGACACGGAACGTCGGGTCGGGCGTGAAGACGATCTCCAGGTACAGGTCGCCCGCCGGCCCGTTGCCCAGCCCCGAGCCGCCCTGGCCTTGCAGCCGCAGGTGCTGCCCGGCGCTGAGGCCCTTGGGGATGTTCACCTCCAGCTGGCGCGAGTGCTGCGCCACGTGGCCCTGCGCGTCGAGCGCCGGCATGCTCAGGCTGATGCTGCGGGTGGCGCCGCGGTAGGCGTCACGCAGGTCGATCGCCACCTTGGCGTGGTGGTCCTGGCCTTGCGCGTGCATGCTGCGCGCTTGCGCCTGGCCGCGCCCACTGCGTCGGCCGAACATGGCCTCGAAAAAGTCGCCATTGGGCATGCCCCCGGGCCCGCCCGAGCCGCTGAACTCGAAACCTTCGTTCCAGTCGGGTGGGGGCGAAAAGTCCTGCCCGTTTTTATAGTTGCTGCCCATGCGGTCGTAGGCGGCGCGCTTTTCGGGGTCTTTGAGCACCTCGTTGGCTTCGCCCAGCTCCTTGAAACGCGCTTCGGCGTCGGGCTGCTTGCTCAGATCGGGGTGGTACTTGCGGGCGAGTTTGCGGTAGGCCTGCTTGACCTCGTCTTGCGTGGCGCCGCGCGGCACGCCGAGTGTTTCGTAGTAGTCCTTGAATTTCATGCGCCGTCACTCAACGCAGGTTGACCGGGAGGCCTTCGCGGTTGAAGGGCAGGTAGGCGCCGATCTGGCCTGCCTTGATGGCTTCAACCATCTTTTGCAGCGGCGCCTCGGCCTGGGTGCTGGTGGGCCCCACACCGCCCTGGCCCGCCATGCCAGCCACGAAGACGATCGCCCAAGGCTGGCCGAACTGCTCTGACTCATCGACCAGCGACTTGAAGCTGCTCAGCTCTTCGGGCGCCTTGTCGGCACACATCAGCGGCGCCAGCGCGCCGCCATGGCCCTTGGCGAAGGCGGCGCGCTGTTCGGCAGACGCGTCGTCTGGCAGCTCGGCGCCGGCAAACACGAACAACAGGCGTTGCGGCTGGCTTTGTTGGCGTGCGGCGCTGAGCAGGTCTTCGAAGCTGTCGATGTTCATGGGGCGGCTCAATGTGGAGGGTGGCGCGACCGACCTTAAGCACATGCCACAGACAGGGTTTTGTGCTGCGTCAAGGCTCGGCCTTGCATCACAGTGCACTGATTCAGGTCAATGACAGCGCGTGCCACTGCGCCGTACCGTGCGCCACCGAAACGAGGAGCCCGCCCCCATGCAAGACACCACCGCCGCCAAGCCCCACACGCTGGCCAACCTGCCGGCACAAGACATCAGCGCCGAAGTGCTGATCGAAAAGTACGCCAAGGGCGATGAGCGCTCGGCCGAGGCGGTCAACCAGCGTGTGGCGCGCGCACTGGCACAGGCCGAGCTGCCCGCCCAGCGCGCGCTGTGGGAAGAGCGTTTTGCGCACGCGCTGCACCACGGTTTTGTGCCGGCGGGGCGCATCCAGTCGGCGGCGGGCACCGCGTTGTCGGCCACGCTGATCAACTGCTTCGTGCAGCCCGTGGGCGACTCGATCGCCCATGCCGACGATGGCCACCCCGGCATCTACATCGCGCTCACCGAAGCGGCCGAAACCATGCGCCGTGGTGGTGGCGTGGGCTACGACTTCTCACGCATCCGCCCGCGCGGCGCGTGGGTGGGCAGCACGCAGAGCAGTGCCTCGGGCCCGGTGAGCTACATGCGGGTGTTCGACCGCTCCTGCGAAACGGTCGAAAGCGCGGGCGCTCGGCGCGGCGCCCAAATGGGTGTGCTGCGCTGCGACCACCCCGACATTGAAGAGTTCATCCACGCCAAAGACAGCGGCGACCTGAAAAACTTCAACCTCTCGGTGGGTGTGACCGACGCCTTCATGGAGGCGGTGCAAGCCGACACCGAGATCGAGCTGGTGCACCGCGCCGAGCCCGGCGTGGCGCAAAAGGAGGCCGGCGCCTACCTGCACGGCGGGCTGTGGGTGTACCGCAAGCTGAAAGCCCGCGAGCTGTGGGATCAGGTCATGCGCTCGACCTATGACCACGCCGAGCCGGGCGTGCTGTTTCTCGACCACATCAACGCCGACAACAACCTGGCGTATTGCGAGACCATCGCCAGCACCAACCCTTGCGTGACGGCCGACACCTGGGTCATGACGACCGATGGCCCGCGCCAGGTGAGCGCGCTGATCGGAACCCCATTTTCTGCCGTGGTGGACGGCAAGGCCTACCCCACCGAATCAGCGGGCTTCTTTTCAACCGGAACCAAGCCGGTCTGGCAGCTGTTGACCCGCGAGGGCCATGAGCTGCACCTCACCGCCGATCACCCGGTGCGCCGGGTGAAGCGGCGCACGCGCTACGCAATCGAAGCCGAGTGGGTGGCCGCGGGCCAGCTGGCTGCAGGCGACGAACTCGTGCTGCATGACCACCGCGAACTGGGCGGGTGGGACGGCCCGCACAGCGAAGCCGAGGGGTACCTGATCGGCCTGTTGATCGGCGATGGAACGCTGAAGAAAGACAAGGCTGTGTTGTCGGTCTGGGCGCCCGAACTCAAGCTGGTGGCCAACGCGGGTGTCAACGTCAACATTGCAGACCACGATGTGCCTGTGCACCACAGCGCGAGCGGCTTGATGCAGGCCGCTCACGCCGCCGCTGCGACCTTGTCGCACCGAGCCGATTTTTGTGGCTGGCAGCGCCAGATCGAAGCCCGCGGTGAGTTTCGACTCGCATCGGTCGCGCTCGGAGACCTGGCGTTCAAGCTCGGCATGGCGCCTGGGCACAAGCGGGTCACGGCGGCCATGGAGCAGGCCTCTTCAGATTTTTGTGTGGGTTTGCTGCGAGGGCTGTTTGATGCCGACGCCTCCGTGCAAGGCAGCCAAAGCAAGGGTGTGAGCGTGCGCCTGACCCAGGCTGACGAAGGCTTGTTGAGAACCGTGCAGCGCATGTTGTTGCGCCTGGGCATCGTCGCCCATCTCTACCGGGAGCGCCGCCCAGCCGGGCCACGCCTGTTGCCTGACGTCAAGGGTGGTCAGCGCGAGTACGACACCCGCACTCTGCACGAACTGGTCATCAGTGGGGAGAACCTGCGTCGTTATGCCGATCTGGTGGGTTTTGAAGACAGCGCCAAGTTGAGCCGTCTTGACGAGGCGCTCGGCGCCTATCGCCGCACCCTGAATCGCGAGCGCTTCGTCGCGACGCTGGCATCTCTGGAGCCGCTTGGCGAGAAGCCCGTATTTGACGTCACCGTGAGCGACGCGCATGCCTTTGATGCCAACGGTCTGCTGGTTCACAACTGCGCCGAACAACCCCTGCCTCCTTACGGCTGCTGCTGCCTTGGCTCGATCAACCTCACACGCTTCATCACCGACCCCTTTGAGCCGAACGCACGTTTCGATGAAGAAGGTTTTGCCAAGGTCGCCAAGGTGGCGGTGCGCATGCTCGACAACGTGCTCGACGTGACGGTCTGGCCGCTGCCGCAGCAGCAAGAAGAAGCGCGCAACAAACGCCGCGTGGGCCTGGGCTTCACCGGGCTGGGTGACGCGCTGATCATGCTCAACCTGCGCTACGACACGCCCGAGGCGCGCAGCATGGCGCGGCGCATCTCAGAGCTGATGCGCGACGCGGCCTACGACGCGTCGGTCGACCTGGCACAAGAGCGGGGCGCCTTCCCGCTCTTCAATGCCGACCTGTACCTGAGCAGCGGCACCTTCGCCTCGCGCCTGCCGCAGCGCCTGCGCGAGCGCATCCGCGCGCACGGCCTGCGCAACTCGCACCTGCTGTCGATCGCGCCCACCGGCACCATCAGCCTGGCCTTTGCTGACAACGCGAGCAATGGCATCGAGCCCGCCATCAGCTGGAGCTATACCCGCAAGAAGCGCATGCCCGATGGCGGCTTCAAGGAGTACGCGGTCGAAG
>JBBRFR010000327.1:0-4708 GCA_038241485.1 Burkholderiales bacterium | reverse complement strand
CGACCATCCTGGCCACGCTGACCGTCATCGCGGCGTTGATGCCGATGGCCTTCGTATCGGGGCTGATGGGGCCTTACATGGCGCCGATTCCCATCAACGCCAGCATGGGCATGCTGTTGTCGCTGGCGATCGCGTTCGTCGTCACACCCTGGCTGGCGCTGTGGCCGGTGCCCGGGCGCCTGCAATCCAAGATCGCCCAAGGCTTCGAGCGGGTATTCCGCCCGCTGCTCGACGACACCCGGGGCCAGCGCAACCGCCGCCTGCTCGGCGCGGGTGTGGCGGTGTTGATCGTGGTCTCGGTCGCGCTGCCGGCGGCCGGCCTGGTGATGCTCAAGATGCTGCCGTTCGACAACAAGTCGGAGTTCCAGGTGGTGGTCGACATGCCCGCCGGCACACCGGTGGAGCAGACCGCCGCCGTGCTGCACGAGCTGGGCGCGCACCTCGCCACGCTGCCCGAGGTCACCCACTACCAGGCCTACGCAGGCACGGCCGCGCCGATCAACTTCAACGGCCTGGTGCGCCAGTACTACCTGCGCAGCGGCGGCGAGATGGGCGACATCCAGGTCAACCTGGTCGACAAGGCCCATCGCACTGAGCAGAGCCACGCGATCGCCACCCGCGTGCGCCCTGCCCTGCAGGCCATCGGCAAACGCTTTGGTGCCAACGTGAAGGTGATCGAGGTGCCACCCGGCCCGCCGGTGCTCTCGCCCATCGTCGCCGAGGTGTATGGCCCCGACGCCGAAGGCCGCCGCGAAGTGGCCAAGGCCGTGCGTGCGGTGTTCGAGAAAACCGACGGTGTGGTCGATACGGACGACAGCAGCATCGCCGCCGCCCCCAAGACCGTGCTGCTGGTCGACCGCCGCAAGGCGGCCTTGCTCGGCGTGACGCAGCAGGCCATCGTGAGCACGCTGCGCGCCGGGCTGGCCGGTGAAGCCACGACCTACCTGCACGACGAGAGCAAGTACCCGGCCGCCGCCACGCTGCAACTGCCTGCGCAGCTCCAGGGCGAGCTCGACACCTTGCTGCAGCTCGCGGTGCGCAGCGCCGACGGCAAGCTGGTTCCCATACGCGAGTTGGTGACCGCCAGCGACACGCTGCGCGAGCAACCGATTTATCACAAAGACTTGTTGCCGGTGAACTACGTCGTGGCCGACACCGCCGGCAAGATCGACAGCCCGCTCTACGCCGTGTTCGCCATGCGCGGCGAGCTGGCCAAGATTGCCCCACCGGGCGGCGGCGCACTCGGCGAGTACTTCATCAGCCAACCGAGCGACCCCTACCGCGGCTACGCCCTCAAGTGGGACGGCGAATGGCAGATCACCTACGAGACCTTCCGCGACATGGGCGCCGCCTATGCGGTGGGCCTGGTGCTGATCTACCTGCTGGTGGTGGCGCAGTTCTCGGGGTCGGGCCGAGCCGCCTCACCCGACTCCGTACCCCTCGGGGGGCCGGCGCCGCGCAGCGGTGACGTGGGGGTCGGCAATCCGTACCTCACGCCGCTGATCATCATGGCGCCCATTCCGCTGACCATCATCGGCGTGATGCCGGGCCACGCCTTGCTGGGCGCGCAGTACACCGCCACCAGCATGATCGGAATGATCGCGCTGGCCGGCATCATCGTGCGTAACTCCATCCTGCTGGTCGACTTCATCAACCTGCAGGTGCGCGAAGGCAAGCCGTTCAAAGAGGCCATCGTCAACTCGGCCATCACACGCGCGCAGCCCATCATGTTGACCGGCCTGGCGGCCATGCTGGGCGCCTTCTTCATTCTGGATGACCCGATCTTCAATGGCCTGGCCATCTCGTTGATCTTCGGCATCTTCGTCTCCACCGTGCTCACGCTGGTGGTCATCCCCCTCCTCTACTACGTGGCCTATCGCCACAAGTGGGAATCCTCGCCTGCGTCATCTCAACCCTCTCAACCCACCCCACAAGGAGAACTCACATGAGCTCTTGGCAAGCCGTTCGTGTCGTCGCCGGCACCTTCATCCTGTTGTCTCTGGCGCTGGGCATCCCCGGCAGCCCGATCTTCGTCAACCAGTGGTTCCTGGCCTTCACGGCCTTCGTCGGCATCAACCTGCTGCAAAGCGGGATGACCCAGTGGTGCCTGATGGAAAACATCATGCGCAAGCTCGGCCTGCGCCCGGGCGCCTGAACCAAGGAGCCGGCCATGAACCTCGTCTGCCCCCATTGCGGCGCCACCAACCGCGTGCCCGACGCGCGACTGCAAGACCAGCCGGTCTGCGGCCGCTGCAAAACCGAGTTGATGGCCACCCAACCCGTCGCCCTGACCGACGCCTCGTTCGCCGGTTTCATCGCGGGCACCGAGCTGCCCGTGCTGGTGGACTTCTGGGCCGAGTGGTGCGGCCCCTGCAAGACGATGGCGCCGCAATTTGCCAACGCAGCCACACAACTGCCCATGGTGCGCTTCGCCAAGCTCGACACCGAGGCCGCGCCCGCCACCAGCACGCGTCTGGGCATTCGCAGCATCCCCACGCTGGCGATGTTTCACAAGGGGCGTGAGGTGGCGCGTATGAGCGGCGCCACCTCGGCCGCTGACCTGGTGCGCTGGGTGCAGGGCAACCTGCCGAAAGGCTGACATGACACGCCGAGCACTCTGGCTGAGCACGCTGGCCGCAGCGTTGCTGGCCACCCAACCGGCATTGGCCCTCGACCTGGTCGAATCGTGGCAGGCCGCGCTGCAGCACGACCGCGAGTTCGCCGTGGCGCGTGCGGCGAGCCTCACCGCACAACCGCGCCGCGATCAGGCCAATGCACTGTGGCGGCCCCGGGTCATGCTCACCGCAACCGGTGGCGTGGCCGGCAACGAAACACAAACCCAGGGCGCGCAGTTCGAAACGCCAGCCTTCGGCCGCTCGAACGAGGTCGGCTTCAGCACCTCGGTCCCCAATGGCACGCTGGGCCGCTGGGCGGTGACGGCCCAACAGCCGCTCTACAACCCCGAGCGGCGCGTGCAACAGCAGCAGCTCGATCTGTCGGCCCACGTTGCCGATCTGGAGTGGCAGGCCGCGCAGCAAACGCTGATCTTGCGCACCGCCTCGCGCTACTTCGACGTGGCACTCGCGCAAGAAACCGTGCGCGTGCTGCAACAGCAGCGTGATGCCGTGGAGCGCGCCACCACCGAAGCGCAAGACCGCTTCAAGATGGGCTCATCGCCCGTCACCGACACCCACGAAGCCCAGGCCCGGTTGGCCGGCACTCGTGCCCAGGTGCTGGCCGCCGAGAGCGACCTGAAGATCAAACAAGGCCGGCTCGCCGACAGCACGGGTTTGCCGGCCGCGAGCCTGTCAACTCGGCTGCCGCGTGCACAAGCCGGCACGCAAGCCAACGCACCAGCGCTGCGTGCGCTCGAAGTCTGGCTCGATGAAACCACGGCGCGCAACCCGCAGCTGCGCATGCAGCAACTCGCCGCCGACCTGGCGCAGGCCGACGCCAAGAAGTACAGCCTGCGCTCGTCGGCCTCGGTCGATCTGGTGGCCCAGGCCGGGCGCGAGCGCCTGAGCGGCAGCGGCGACTTTGGCAACGCCAGCAACACCGCCACCAACCGCATGATCGGCGTCCAGCTGAGCGTGCCGCTCTTCACCGGCGGCTACCGCAGCGCCCGAGAAGACGAAGCGCTGCGCCTGGCCGACAAGGCGCAGGCCGAAGCCGAGCGCACACGCCAGGATGTGGCGCAACAAACGCGCGCCGCCTGGCTGGGCCTCCAAGTGGGCGCCGAGCGTGTGCAGGCACTCGACGATGCGCTCAAGGCCGGCACCTCGCGGCGCGACGCCACCCAGGTGGGCCGCCAGGTCGGCGACCGCACCACCCTCGATGTGCTCAACGCCCAGAACGACACCGCTCAGGCCCGACTCGCCGTGAGCCAGGCCCGCGTGGCGCTGCTGCTCGATCGGCTGCGCCTGTCCGCTCTGGCGGGCCAGCTCGACGCCGGCTCGCTGCAGGCCGTTAACAAAGACCTCGAGGACTGATCCCCCCGCTTCATCAACCCAGGCCGGGCCACACCGGCGAAGGAGACACGCCATGGCACACATCGTCATCCTCGGCGCCGGCACCGGCGGCATGCCGGCAGCCTATGAGCTGCGCGCAGCGCTCGATCGATCACACCGCATCACGGTCGTCAACGCGGTCGACTACTTCCAGTTCGTGCCGTCCAACCCCTGGCTCGCGGTGGGCTGGCGGCAGCGCGAAGCGATCACCTTCCCGATCGCGCCCTATCTTCAGAAGAAAGACATCAACTTCGTGGCGAAGCGGGTCGACCGCATCGACGCAGAAGACAACGCGCTGGAGTTACAAGACGGCACCCGCCTGGCCTACGACTACCTCGTCATCACCACCGGACCCAAGCTCTCGTTCGACGAAGTTCCTGGCTCCGGCCCCGAAGGTCACACCAGCTCGATCTGCAGCGTCGACCACGCCGAAAAAACCTGGGCCCAGGACCAAGCGTTCCTGAAAGACCCCGGGCCGGCCATCATCGGCGCGATGCCGGGCGCCTCGTGCTTCGGCCCGGCCTATGAGTTCGCCTTCATCTTCAACCGCGACCTGCGCCGCCGCCGCATGCGCAACAGGGTGCCACTCACCTTCGTGACCAGCGAGCCCTACATCGGCCACATGGGCCTGGGTGGCGTGGGCGACTCCAAGAGCATGCTGGAGAGCGAGTTCCGCAACAACGACGTCAAGTGGATCACCA
>JBBRFR010000326.1:0-4745 GCA_038241485.1 Burkholderiales bacterium | reverse complement strand
GCGGCGGCCGTCGTGCAAGATTTCCCAGGTGCGCGCCGGTTGGCCGGCGGCGGGGATGCCGACGCCGGCGTAGTCGAGCCGGCCGGTCAAGCGTTCGTCGAGTGCCAGCGTCCAGCGTTTGCCCAGGTCCACCGTCTTGCGCTTTCCAAACACCCGGTAGCGGCGCTCGGGGTTGGGGCCGAGGGCGTCGATCAGCAACTCATCGAGAAACTCCTGCCACGAGTCGAGCGTAGTCTCGATGCGGGCGGAGATGCTGGTGAGTGGCGTGTCGCCCGGTGGTGGGCCGGCAGGTGGTATGACCGTGGGGGCTGAGTCTGCGTCCGAAGGAGGTGCGACCTCGGGCGTTGGCTGCGCCGAGACGCCTGTGCAGGCGGCCAGCCATATGGCGCCGATGATTAGCCGGGCGTGAAGAGGTGTGCGCATGACCGGCGAGTGTCGCAGCCCGCGGCCGCACCAGCTGTAGGAGGAAGGCGCATCACGATGACCGACCCCTACAATTTGCAGCAATACAACTTTGTCGGACGCCGCCACCATGACCACCGAGCCCGCCTCTGGCCCCCCCACCCACACCTCCGAGCTGGCCAACATCGCGCCGCGCGACAAGGCCGAGATCCTCGCGCAGGCGCTGCCCTACATCCGCAAGTTCCACGGCAAGACCATCGTCATCAAGTACGGCGGCAACGCCATGACCGACCCGGCCCTGCAGCAAGACTTTGCCGAAGACGTGGTGCTGCTCAAGCTGGTGGGCATGAACCCGGTGGTGGTGCACGGCGGCGGCCCGCAGATCGAAGACGCGCTGGCCAAGATTGGCAAGAAGGGCACCTTCATCCAAGGCATGCGTGTCACCGACGAAGAAACCATGGAAGTGGTCGAGTGGGTGCTGGCCGGTCAGGTGCAGCAAGACATCGTCGGCCTGATCAACGTGGCTGGCGGCAAGGCGGTGGGCCTGACCGGGCGTGATGGTGGTTTGATTCGCGCTCACAAGCTGAAGCTGGTCGACCAGAAAGACCCGAACAAGGTGCACGACGTGGGTCTGGTGGGCGAGATCGAGTCGATCGACCCGAGCGTGGTGAAGGCGCTGCAAGACGACCAGTTCATCCCGGTCATCTCGCCACTGGGCTTTGGCTCGGAGAACGAAAACTACAACATCAACGCCGACGTGGTGGCCGGCAAGCTGGCCGAGGTGCTGAAGGCCGAGAAGCTGATCATGCTGACCAACATCCCCGGTGTGCTCGACAAAAGCGGCAAGCTGCTCACCAACCTGACGGCACGCGAGATCGACGAGCTGTTTGCCGATGGCACCATCAGCGGCGGCATGCTGCCCAAGATCGCCTCGGCGCTCGACGCAGCGAAGAACGGCGTCAACACGGTCCACATCATCGATGGGCGTGTGCCGCACGCGATGCTGCTGGAGATCCTGACCGAGCAGGCCTACGGCACGATGATCAGGTCACACTGATGTTGGCATCGCGCCGATGAAACGCACCCGCGGAGCGAGGTGCACCATCAAGCAACGCCCAAGGGATCGGGTTTCCCGGCCCGAAGGGCGGCGCCCCTCGGGGGCAGGAGCGCAGCGACTGGGGGGCCACCCCGTCTGGTTTTTTGATCTGGACGACACGCTGCACGACGCATCGCACGCATCGTTCGGGGCTCTTCATGTGGCGATGACTGACTATGTGGCGCGGCACGTCGGCGTGTCGCTTGATGAGGCCTCGGCACTGCGTCAGCACTACTGGCAACGTTATGGCGCAACACTGCTGGGCTTGGTACGCCACCACGGTGTCAAGGCGCATCACTTTCTCGAAGAAACGCACCGCCTGCCGGGCCTGGAAGACCGCGTGCGCAGCAATGCGCACGACCGCGCAGCGTTGCGGCGGCTGCCCGGGCGCAAGTTCATTCTCACCAACGCGCCCCGCGCATATGCGCTGCGGGTGCTCAACGCGATCAACCTCGCCGACTGTTTTGAGGGCGTGATCAGCGTCGAAGACATGCGCATGTTTGGCCACCACCGGCCCAAGCCCGATGCGCGCATGTTTCGTTGCATTGCAGCACGGCTGAAGGTCAAGCCCAGCCAATGTGTGCTGGTCGAAGACACGCTGCAACACCAGCGTTCGGCGCACGGCATCGGCATGCGCACAGTCTGGATGCGGCGCTACCTTCACGCAGCCGCGAAGAGTGTGAAGAACGGCATGGAAGTTGGTGTTCACCCTTGTCAAAAGCCACCCTATGTGTATGCAAGAATTCGTTCGCTCAAGACCCTGAATAGCTTGTGAACACAAGCCCCAAGCCGAGATGACTGACGCTGCCAACACTCCCGACGAAGCCACTGCGCCAGCCACTGGCGCGGCAGAACCGACGGGTCGCAAGCGCCCTAAACCCGGTGAACGACGTGTGCAAATTTTGCACACACTCGCGAGCATGCTGGAGCAGCCGGGCGCTGACCGCATCACCACCGCCGCGCTGGCCGCCAAGCTCGAAGTCTCTGAAGCGGCGCTCTATCGCCACTTCGCGAGCAAGGCACAAATGTTCGAAGGCTTGATCGAATTTGTCGAGCAGAGTGTCTTCAGCCTGGTCAACCAGATCAGCGAACGCGAGACCGATGGCCTGGTGCAAGCGCAAAAGATTCTCAGTGTGTTGCTGCAGTTCGGCGAAAAGAACCCGGGCATGACCCGCGTGATGGTGGGCGACGCCCTGGTGTTCGAAAACGAACGCCTGGTGTCGCGCATGAACCAGTTTTTCGACCGCATCGAGTCGCAGCTGCGGCAAAGCCTGCGCCTCGCCGCCGAGTCGGCGGGCTCGAGCACCCCCACGGTCGATGCCAACGCGCAGGCCTCGGTGCTGACGGGTTTTGCCGTTGGCCGCCTGCAGCGTTATGCCCGCTCGGGCTTCAAGCGCGTGCCCACCGAGCACCTCGACGCCGCGCTGAAGCTACTCGTCGGCGGCTGAGCCAGCGTAGTCTCTGCAAGAGGCGCTCAGGGCGCCTGCAGCAGCGTGAGCCGCGCGTCCTTGCGCCACTGCGCCAGCTGAGCCTGCACCCGCTCGGCCACGAGCTGTGATCGCAGCGTGGGCTTCATCGCGTCCAGCGAAGGTTTATCAAGGCTGCGCATCGTGTGCAGTTGAATCACGTGCCAGCCATGAACGGTGCGGGTCGGTGCGCGTGAGACGGTGCCGGGTTTCATGGTGCGAACGGCGTCCACGAACGCGGGCTCCAGGTTGCTCCCGATCACGGTGCCCAGCTGGCCACCCTTCTCGCGTGTGTACTCGTCGGCAGAGATCTTGCGCGCCGTTGCGGCGAACGAGGCGCCAGCGTCGAGTTGTGCAATGACTTCGCGTGCCTTGGCCTCGTCGGGCAGCAGGATGTGGCTCGATGTGATCGACAGCTCGGCTGGGGTCTCCTGGTAGCGAGCTTGCAGTGCTTCGTCGGTGATGGTCATGTCGGCCGCAAGCTGCTGCACCAGGCGCTGGCCGAGCAAGGTTTTGCGGGCGAGCTCCAGCTCGGCCTGCGCTCCCGGGCGTGCGGCAAGCCCAGTGGCGTAAGCGCGTTGGCTCAGCAGCTCCATGGTCACCAGGTCGTCGAGCAGGCGGGCCCGGTCTTGCACCGAGCCCGCAGGGGCGTCTCCGTGGCGTGCCTGGGCCAACAGGTCGAGCACGCTGCGCTGCACCGGCTGACCGTTGACGGTGGCGACCACGCCAGCGGGCAGGGCTGCGTCGGCGGCCAATGCCTGGCCCGCGCAGGCACACACGAGGGCGAGGGCGGCGAACCGCAGATCGAGGAGGGTGCGCAGGGTCATAGGGTTTGGCAGAAGCGACAACAGCGTACTCACTGGAATACCTTCGTGCCGCGCACTCCGGTATTCGCTCTTGGGGCGGCCCGGCGCGTTCATGGGGTGGGCGAGAGTTGCACCTGAGCCTGCGCGCGCCATTGTTGTTGCTGCGCCTGCACCTTGGCGTGAACCAGCTCCGGGTACAGCCAGACTTTCGCCGCCTCCAGGCTGGGCCGCTCGGCGAGTGGGCGCAGGGCCTGCAACTGAATGACGTGCCAGCCTTGCTCGGTCTTCACTGGTTGCACGGTGTGCTGACCCGGTTTGAGTGCACGCACCGCTGCGGCGAAGTCGGCTGGCATCTGGTTCGTCATCAACCAGCCCAACTGGCCACCTTGGTTGCGGCTGACCGAGTCGGTAGACAGGCTGCGCGCCAGGTCGGCGAAACCTTGCCCTTGTTGCAGCCGCGAGATCACGGCCTGCGCGGTCTTGCGGTCGGCCAGCTGCACGTGGTGCAGCTGAAATTCGTGTGCAGGGACCTGCTCTTCGTAGGCGGCCAGCAGCTCGGCGTTGCTGATCTGGATGCCGCTGATGACCTCGCGCACCATCAGTTGCGCGAGCAAGCTCTTGGACTGCAGCTCGGTTTCAGCCACCACCGAGGGCGTTTTGTCGAGGCCGCGTTCGCGCGCCTTTTGCGCCAGCAGCTCGATCTCGATCAACTCATCGAGCACCTGCTGGCGGTCGACGCTGGGAGCCGAGGCCGCCGCCGCAGCGCTGGCGGGGGCATCGTAGGGGTTGGGGTTGGCGACGCCGGTCTGGGCCTGAATCAAATGATCCAGCAGCGCGCGACGCACCGGCTCGCCATTGAGTGTGGCGACGGCGGGGGTGGTGGAGGGCAGCGTCGCCGGGCCGGTGCTCGGTTCGCATGCGGCCAGCAGGCCGGCCAAAAGAAGGGCCGGCGTGGCGGTAGAGCGAGGCAGTGTC
>JBBRFR010000325.1:0-4781 GCA_038241485.1 Burkholderiales bacterium | reverse complement strand
TCACCAGGCCAATCGCCAGCCCGACAACAGTGGCCAAAAGTCCCACCGCCAGTCCGACCGTCAGCGAAACCCGGGTACCGTAAACGACGCGGCTGTAGACATCGCGGCCAATCATGTCGGTGCCGAACCAGTACTCGCTTGAGGGCGGCTTGAGCCGCTTGATCGGTGACAGCGCTAACGGGTCGGTGGTGCCCAGCCAGGGTGCAAACAGCGCCACGCCGACCATCAGCAGCAAAACTACGCCACCGACAATGGCCGTCGGGTGGCGACGAAAAGCGTCCTTGAAACGCAGCCAGGTGGGCGACATCGACTTGGGTGCGGAAGCTGCGGCGTTCATATCAGTAGCGGATGCGCGGATCGAACAGCGAGTAGCTGAGATCGACCAGCAGATTGACCAGCACATAGACGGCCGAGAACAGCAGCGTCACGCCCTGGATGATGGGGTAATCGCGGCGCAATATCGCGTCCACCGTGAGCCGGCCCAGACCGGGTATCGCGAACACGGTTTCGGTCACCACCACACCGCCGATCAGCAGCGCCACGCCGATGCCGATCACGGTGACGATGGGCACGGCGGCGTTCTTCAGCGCATGGCCGACCAGCACCGTGTGCGGCGCCAGCCCTTTGGCAGTGGCGGTGCGCACATAGTCTTGCGCCAGCACGTCGAGCATGGTGGCACGCGTGATGCGAGCGATCAGCGCCATATACACAATGCCAAGCGCCAGGCTGGGCAGAAGCATGTGACGGATGAAGGGGACAAAGCCCTCGCTGAGCGAGCGGTACCCCTGCACCGGCAACCATTCGAGGTGCACCGAGAACAGCAGGATCAGCCCATAGGCGATCACGAACACCGGCACCGAAAACCCGAGCACCGAAATCGCCATCACGACACGGTCAATCCAGCCGCCGGCGCGCGCCGCTGCCAGCACCCCGAGCGGCACCGCCAGGCCCACGGCGATGATGAGCGTGCACACCGTCAGGGCCAGCGTGGGCTCGACGCGCTGGCCTATCAGCGTGGACACCGGCAGCGAGGTGAAGATCGAGATGCCGAGGTCGCCGTGGGCCAAGGCCCACAACCAGCCGCCGTAGCGCACCACAAAGGACTGATCCAGGCCAAGCTGCGAACGGATGCGCGCAATATCGGCTTCGGTGGCGATGTCGCCCGCGATCACCGCCGCCGGGTCACCCGGGCTCAGGTAAAGCAGTGAAAAGACTAACAGCGTGACCACGCCCATCACCGGAATGGTGGCGAGCAAACGCATGAGCAAGTAACGCAGCATAAGGGGGCAGGAAAACTTCGGTAGGCACGGACTCTCTTGCCGTGCACTTGATCAGGCCGCACCGTGGGTAGCGTGCGGCCCGCTGGCTAGCTAGCTAGCTAGCTGGAGAATTACTTCTTCTCGACGTTCCAGAGGAAGGTCACCGGCGAATTGATCACACCGGACAGATTGGTGCGATACGCGGTCGGGATGATGAACTGTGCCGTCGGGATATAGGGCACGGTCTCGAAAGCGCGGCGCTGCATGTCCTCCGCGATTTTCTTCTGCTCGGCCACGGTCGGCGCGTTGAACCAGGCGCCGCGCAGTTCCTCGAGTTTGGCATCGGTCGGCCAGCCAAACCACGACTTCTCGCCCGCGCCGCGCAGCGGCGAGTTGAGCGCCGGTGTAGTGATGTCGGGTCCGACAAACCAGGTGTGGAAGATGCTCCAACCACCCTTCTCGACTGGCTCCTTGGACGAGCGACGCGTGATCAGCGTGCCCCAGTCGCTGGAGGCGAGCTCGACATTGAGGCCGATCTTGCGCAACAGCTCTTGCGTCACCAGCGCCTGCGAGTTGACGATGGGCTGGTCGGTGGCCGACATCAGGATGATTTTTTCGCCCTTGTAGCCGGCTTCCTTGACCAGCGCCTTGGCCCTCTCGATATCACGCTTGCCGGTCAATGCTTCGGAACCCGCAGTGTTGGCCATCGGCGTGCCGCAGGTGAAGTACGAGGCGCAGGGCTTGCCGTTCTTCGCGTCGCCGGCAATGGCGATCGCGTAGTCGTTCTGGTCCAGCACGGCCAGCACAGCCTGGCGCATCTTGACGTTATTGAACGGCACCTGCAGGTGATTGAAGCGCAGCAGGCCGATCGAGCCCAGCGGGTCCACGCTCTCAACCTTGATATCCTTGTTCTTGGCCACTACTGGCACCAAGTCCACCGGCACTTGCTGCCACCAGTCGACCTCGCCGGTGTTCAGCGCGGCCGCGGCGGTGGCCGCGTCAGGAATGTAAATCCATTCGACCCGGTCCACCTTGACCACCTTGCCGCCAGCGCCCCATGAGGGCGCTTCCTTGCGCGGCACATAGTCGGTGTTCTTGGCATAGACGACCTTGTTGCCGGGCACCCATTGTTCCTTGACGAACTTGAACGGACCCGAACCCGTAGCATCGGTGATGGCCGTGAAGGCATCGGTCTTGGCGACGCGCTCGGGCATGATGAAAGGCACGTTGGACGAGGGCTTGGCCAGCGCCTCCAGTACGTAAGGGAAAGGCTTTTTGAGCTTCAAGCGGAAGGTCTTGTCGTTGACAGCCGTCCAACCTTCGGTCATCTCACCGAGGCGCTGGCCGAACACATCGCGCTTGGCCCAGCGTTCGATCGATGCAATGCAGTCGGCCGAGCGCACCGGTGCGCCGTCGTGAAACTTCAGGCCGTCACGTAGCGTGAAGGTGTAGGTCAGGTTGTCCTTGCTGACCTCGTACTTATCCACCATCTGGGGCTGGATCTTGTATTGCGCATCGGTCGCGAACAGCACGTCATAAACCATATAGCCGTGATTGCGCGTGATATAGGCCGTGGTCCAGATCGGGTCGAGGCTGCGCAAATCCGCTTCGGGGACGAACTTGAGCAACTTGCCCTGCGCCAGCGCCGGGCCGGCGATGCCCAGCGTCAATGCCAAGCCCAGTGCGGCGCCGCGCCAGTAGCCACTGAAATTGAGGTTTGAAAACTTGACCATGCTGCGCTTCCTTCGTTCTTGTGACTGAATCTAAACAGGGCCGATGTCTCAGAATTCATCGAACCCACCACTAACCGTCGAAATAAACATGCAAGACCCGTGCCAAATCCATTGGAGCTTTCGTCCACCCAGGATTCTGGCAAGCATCGACCATCCCTCCCCCATCAGGGGAGGGATGACGCCCGGTCGAACTATGCTCCTATTCCTATTGCTAATTGACTAGGGGTATCCCTGATGCCCGAGGCGGGTGGAGCATCTGATGTAATGACCGATTCGCCGGTTTTGTTTGCGGAAGTTGAGGCCGACATGATGAAGTGTGATTTGCTACTGACCAATGCCGTGGTCTTCGACGGCACGGGTCAGGTTCGGCGCCAGGCTGATGTGCTCGTTCACCAGGGCGTGATCCGCGCCGTTGGTCAGAGCGCGTCCACGCAGGCCGAATGCATGGTCGATCTGCAGGGACTGGCCTTGGCGCCGGGCTTCATCGACGTGCATACGCACGACGACCGCCTGCTCCTGTCCGATCCCCTTATGACGCCGAAGCTCAGCCAGGGGGTGACCACGGTCATCACCGGCAACTGCGGCATCAGCCTGGCGCCCTTGGGCACACGCGAGGCGATACCACCGCTCAACCTGGTAGCGAACGGCCCAGAGCAACGCTTCGATTCCTTCGCGGATTATTTCCGGGCCCTCGAAAGCGCGCCGCCGGCGGTCAACATGGCAGCACTGGTGGGGCACACGACCCTGCGCGCGGCAACGATGGGCGCGCTCGACCGGCCGGCCAACGCGGGGGAAATCGCCTGCATGCAGGAGTTGGTGCGCGAGGCGCTTCAAGCCGGTGTTCTGGGTCTGTCCACCGGGACCTACTATGCGCCAGCGCAGGCTGCCACCGCCGACGAAATCCGTGCCGTGTGCGAGCCCTTGCGCGGCACCGGGGCGCTGATCGCATCGCACATCCGCGATGAAGGCGACCGGGTACTGCAGGCCATGACCGAGGCCATGGGAATCGCCAATACACTCGAGGTACGGCAGGTGTTGTCGCACCACAAGGTTTTGGGGCGGGCCAACTTCGGCCGCTCGCGCCAGACCCTGGCGCTTCTCGATGAAGCGCGCAGCCGTGGCGATGTGTGCCTGGACTGCTATCCGTACACGGCTTCGTCAACGGTGTTGCGCAAGGACGCGGTGGAGCAGGCCTCGCGCACGCTTATCGCCTGGTCAAAATCCCTGCCGCAAGCCAGCGGCCGCTACGTGGACGAATTGTTGCAAGAGCAAGGACTTGATCTGGACGGCCTGATCGCGGCGCTGCAGCCGGCGGGAGCGATTTATTTTTCGATGGACGAGGCCGATGTCGAGCGCATCCTGGCCCATCCGCAAACCATGATCGGCTCGGACGGCTTGCCGCACGACACCTTTCCGCATCCGCGCCTGTGGGGCGCTTTCCCGCGCGTGCTGGGGTACTACGCGCGCGAACGCGGCTTGTTTTCGCTGGAAACCGCCATCCACAAGATGACCGGCCTGTCGGCGTCGCGCTTTGGCCTGCCGGGCCGGGGCCTGATTCAGCCCGGCCATGCGGCCGATCTGGTGGTGTTCGACCCCGATCTGGTGCGCGACCGCGCCAGTTTCGCCGACCCGATGCGGGCGGCCGCCGGCATTCACCGGGTCTATGTCAACGGCGTGTTGGCCTGGCACGAGGTTCAAGGCACCGGTGCGCGTGCCGGTCAGGTCGTGCGCCGCGCCCTGACCAAGGAGATGGCATGAAGATCGTTGCCGCCCGCATGAACCACGAGAC
>JBBRFR010000324.1:0-4788 GCA_038241485.1 Burkholderiales bacterium | reverse complement strand
CGAGTGGGTACAGCGCCGCCTCGACCCGTTCGCCCTGAGCAGGGACTGAGCTTGTCGAAGGCCCGTGCGTCGAAGGGCTGGTGAGCGAAGCCACCTTGCGAGCAGGGCTTCGACAGGCTCAGCCCGAACGGGGGGTCGGGGGTATTTGCCCACTCGAAATTCAACAGAGGCAAAAAAGGCACGTAGGAGTGAGCCGACAAGCGAAGCCGGTTGCCGCCGATACCTGAGGCGTAGATGGCGCCGGATCATGGGTACTCGAACTTTGCAGCGAGTACTCCGTGACCTCACCCACACGTTACACATGTGAACCGCGCCAGAACCACCTTCTGTGCGCGCTTCCGCCTGTCGAACGGGCGCGATGGGCGCCGCAGCTGGAGCGGGTGGAACTTGCGCCCGGCCAGGTGCTGAGCGAGTCGAACAGCACGCCCACGTTTGTGTACTTCCCAGTCACGGCCGTGGTCTCCCTGCTTTACATGACACGCGAGGGCGGCTCGGCTGAAATTGCCGTGATCGGCAACGACGGCGTGGTTGGCATTTCGCTTTTCATGGGCGGCAACGCCACCCCAAGCCGCGCTGTGGTGCAAAGTGCCGGCCATGCTTATCGTTTGCGTGCCCAGGTGGCGATGAGCGAAGTCGAGCGCGGAGGCGCTGTGCTCAGCGTGCTGCTGCGCTACACCCAGTCGCTGATTGCCCAGGTGTCGCAAACAGCGGTGTGCAACCGCTACCACTCCATCGACCAGCAGCTCGCCCGCCGCCTGCTGCTGGGCCTGGATCGCTCCAGCTCCGACGAGCTCGTGATGACGCAGGAGCTTGTGGCCAACCTGCTGGGTGTGCGCCGCGAAGGCGTTACGGCAGCGGCGCACAAGCTGCAGCAGGCGGGCGTGATCCGCTACCGGCGGGGGCACATCGCTGTGCTCGACCGCAAGCGCCTCGAACAACGCACCTGCGAGTGTTACGCGGGGGCCCGGCGCGAGTACGAGCGCTTGTTGCCGATGCCGATGCCGGCGGCGGCCTGAGCTAATTTTTCAGTCAGTGCGCTAGCGAACAGTCTGGAGCCCGCAATGAGCCCATGCTCGTTCCCTCTGAACCAGTCGGCAGTCGATGGCCGCATGCTCTTCAGCTTGTCATCGCCGCACGGCGGCGGCAGGCTCCTTCCGGAGCGCCCCCTTGGTCACTGTCGAAAATCATCTGATCGAACTGTTGCCCCGCAGAGACCGCGCTCGCCTGCTGGCCGTGTGCGAGCCCTTCGAGTTGCTGCTGACCGAAGTGCTGTGCGAGCCCGGCCAGGCCACGAGCCACGTCTACTTCCCGTTGGAGGGCTTCATCTCGCTGGTGGTGATGGTCGAGGGCAGCGCGGGTGTCGAGGTCGGCATGGTGGGGCGCGAGGGCATGTTGGGCGCACAGCTCGCGCTCGGTGTGCCCACGGTGCCGGTGCACGCGCTGGTGCAAGGGCAGGGCTCGGCCTGGCGGGTTGCAGCGCCGGCCGTTCGGGGCGGGCGGGCGCGCCGCCCGGCGCTGCAACGCAGCCGCAACCGCTACGTCTATGTGGTGATGGCGCAGCAGGCTGCATCGGCCGCGTGTTTGCGCTTTCACCAGATCGGGCCGCGACTGGCGCGCTGGCTGCTGATGAGCCAGGATCGCGCGCACTCCGACAGCTTTCGCGTCACACAGCAGTTCTTGGCCTACATGCTGGGTGTGCGCCGCGTGGGCATCACGGCGGCAGCCGTGGCTTTGCAGCGCGACGGCTTGATCGCCTACCACCGGGGCGAGATGGTCGTGCTCGACCGTGGCGGGCTGGAGTTGGCGGCCTGTGGCTGTTATGCCGCCGATCAGCGGGCTTACGCCGACGTCATGCATTGACCCTAGCGGTGCGTTACCGCACAGACCTAGCGCGCCCGCACCGAGCAAGCTGTGGCTTGACACAAGGAGCGTCGACATGAACCCTCAGCCAGCCGTTGTTCAAACCTCGCCCGATAGGCACAGGGCCTGGGTCACAGCCGAGTCCGACGAAGGCCTGCGCCGTGTGCCGAGCGACCGCGACTTTGTCGCCATGCGCACGGGCTACCGCGCCACCGGAGGCATTGCGAGGGGCGACGACCTGGCCCGGTTGCTGGAAGACACCCAACGCGGCGACCTCGCGAGCCTGGCCCGCCTGATCGCCGCGGGCGAGGTGTTCGGCTTTGACTGGCATCGCAGCGTTTGGGTGCCGATGTTCCAGTTTGAGCTGCGCGACCTGTCGGTCAGGCCCCCGGTGCGGCAGGTGCAAAGCGAGCTGGCCCAGGTGTTCGACGGTTGGACGATCGCCGTCTGGTTTGCGCAGCGCAACTCCTGGCTCGACGAGCAGCGGCCGGTGGATTTGCTCGACACCCAGTTCCCCGCGGTGCTGCACGCTGCGCGGGCTGACCGTTTTATTGCCACCGGCTGAGTGGCTGTATGTGCGGCATCGCACAGAGTCACGACGCAGACACGAATAGTCTGCTGTGTACCTTGTTCATTCACCAAAAGGAGTTTTCATGAAGCACTCGATCTTGATGCTGGCCTTGCTGGCCACCCTGGGCCTCGCAGCCTGCGACAACAAGTCAGACGTGATCTACGTGCCGCCGCCCGCCGCCGGCCCCGCCGGGCCCGCCGGCCCCACGGGCGAAACGGGCAGCACCGGTAACACGGGCAACACAGGCAACACCGGAAGCATGGGCAGCCCCGGCTTGGACGGCAGCAAGGGTGAGGCCGGCAGACCCGGTGACGGCACCACCGTGATCGTGGTGCCGCCGAGCGCCTCGGCACCGGCGAACTGATTTCATTCCACCCCGCAAGGAGAAGCCATGAGCTTAGGCACCATTCTGTTGATCGTCTTGGTCTTGTTGTTGATTGGCGTCTTGCCGGCCTGGCCGCACAGCCGGAGCTGGGGCTACGGCCCGGTGGGCGGGCTTGGTCTCGTCGTCGTCGTCGTGCTGGTTCTGCTGTTGATGGGTCGCATTTGATGCAGCGGTGGGCCGCGCTGGCGTTGGCGCTCTGTTTGAGCGCTTGCGGTGATGTGGCCACGCTGTCGGTGGCTGAAGGCACCGGGCCCCGGCCCGGGCTGCCGCCGCCGGCCAAGTCGCTGCTGCCCACGGTGCACATCGCACCGGCCATCGGCTGGCCGAACGGCGCCACGCCACAGCCCGCACCGGGCACGCGCGTGGCGGCGTTTGCCGACGGGCTCGACCACCCGCGCTGGCTGCACGTGCTGCCCAACGGCGACGTGCTGGTGGCCGAGAGCAACGCGCCCACGCGACCCGAAGACGACAAGGGCATCAAGGCCTGGATCGCCACCTGGGTGATGAAGCGCGCAGGCGCCGTCACCCCGAGCGCCGACCGCATCACCCTCCTGCGCGACACCAATGGCGACGGCGTGGCCGACCAGCGCTCGGTGCTGCTGAGCGGCTTGCACTCGCCCTTTGGCATGGCCTTGGTGGGCGACAGCCTGTACGTGGCCAACTCCGATGCGGTGTTGCGCTTTCCATACGCCGCGGGCGAGACACGCATCACGGCGCCAGGCCACCAGATGGTCGAGCTGCCCGCCGGGGCCATCAACCACCACTGGACCAAAAACCTCATCGCTAGCCCCGATGGCCGCAAGCTCTACGTGACGGTCGGCTCCAACAGCAACGTGGGCGAGCGTGGCATGGAGGCCGAAGCCGGCCGAGCGGCGATCTGGGAGGTCGATGTGGCGAGCGGCGCGCACCGTGTCTTTGCCAACGGCCTGCGCAACCCCAACGGCCTGGCCTGGGAACCGCGCAGCCAAGCGCTGTGGACGGTGGTGAACGAGCGCGACGAGCTGGGCAGCGACTTGGTGCCCGACTACCTGAGTTCAGTGCGAGACGGGGGCTTCTACGGCTGGCCCTACAGCTACTACGGCTCGCACGTGGACGAGCGCGTGAAACCACCGCGCCCCGATTTGGTGGCAAAAGCCATCGTGCCCGACTACGCGCTCGGGCCGCACACCGCCCCGCTGGGCCTGGCTTCGTCGGCAGGCACCTCACTGCCTGCCACCTTTGGCTACGGCATGTTCGTCGGCCAGCACGGCTCCAGGAACCGCCGCCCGCTCAGTGGCTACAAGGTGATCTTCGTGCCCTTCGAGAACGGCCAGCCAAGTGGCGCCCCGCTCGATGTGTTGACCGGCTTTCTCAACGCCGACGGGCAGGCCCACGGCCGCCCCGTGGCGGTGGCGCTCGACAAGCAAGGCGCCTTGCTGGTGGCCGACGACGTTGGCAACGTGGTCTGGCGGGTGAGCACCAAGTGACGCGCAGGCTGTGGGCGCTGCTGCTGTTGCTCGCGTTGGGCGCCTGCAGCAGCTTGCCCACCGTCGTGCCGGACGAGGTGCGGCCCCCGGCGCCGCCGATGCAGCTGGAAGGCGCGCGCGGCTCGCTCTCGGTAGCGCAAAGCCAGGCCGTGCTCGACAAGCTCGCCAGCGGCGGCCCCGAGACCGGCATCTTCGAGCGCCACCTCGCGGTCGAAGAAACGGTGGTCGGCAGCCCGCTCACCACCGGCAACCAGGTGACGCTGCTGCAAGACGGCCCGGCCACCTACCGCGCGATGTTTGCCGCCATCGAGGGCGCACGCGACCACATCAACATGGAGACCTACATCATCGAGTCCGACGATGTGGGCCACGCCTTTGCCCAGGCTTTGATCGCCAAGCAGCGCCAAGGTGTACAGGTGAACCTGATCTACGACAGCGTGGGCACGCTCGGCACGCCGGCCGCTTTTTTTCAGCGCATGGCCAACAGCGGCATCAAGCTGCTGGAA
>JBBRFR010000323.1:0-4794 GCA_038241485.1 Burkholderiales bacterium | reverse complement strand
GTGCTTGCAGATTCGACCCAAGCTTTACCTCGGCGCCAAATGCGGCCCAGTTCCGGCCAGAGGTTCCGGTCACCATGCCCTGGGCAGCGAGCTCGCGCACACCCGGCAACAACGGCACCCGGTCCATCGAGATGTGGATCGCCGCCTTGGCGCCGCGCGCCACCTCCAGCGCGTGGCCGGCCAGGCCGAAACCAGTGATGTCGGGCAGGCCGTGCACGCCGTCAAGCGCCGCGAGATCGGGGCCGGGGGTGTTGAGCTTCGTGGTGTCGTCGATCATCTGCGCGAACCCCTCGGCGCTCAGCGCGTCTTTCTTGAGCGCGGCCGACAACACGCCCACGCCCAGGGGCTTGCCCAGAATGAGGCAGTCCCCCAGCTTCGCATCGCCGTTGCGCTTGATCCGCTTGGGGTGCACCAGACCCATCACAACCAAGCCGTCGATCGGCTCGACCGAGTCAATGGTATGGCCCCCAGCGATCGGAATGCCGGCCTCGCGGCAGATGGTTTCGGTGGACAGCGCATTGACGGGCATCCCCACGATCGCCAGCGCCATGATGGGCGCGCCACCCATGGCGAACACATCGCTGATCGCGTTGGTGGCGGCAATGCGGCCGAACTCGTGCGGATCGTCAACGATGGGCACAAGGAAGTCGGCGGTGGCGATCAGCGCCTGCTCGTCGTTGAGCAGGTTCACTGCGGCGTCGTCGGCGGTCTCGATGCCCACCAGCATCTCTTTGGGCACCGGCATGGCCCTCAGGCCCCTCAAGATTTCGCCGAGCACACCGGGCGCGATCTTGCAGCCGCAGCCGCCACCGTGGGACAGGCTGGTCAGGCGAGGCTGGGCGGCGGGGGTGGGGCTGGCGGCGGGAATCCGTGCGTTCATGGGGTCTCCGATGGGCGGGTCAGGAAAAGGTGGTTTGCCTGAGGTGGCGCCTGTGCTGACGCCTGTCAAGTCGCCGCGCCGGGCAAGCCGGCCAGCGCCTGCAGCAGGTGGCGGCGCTCGGCATCGCGCTGGAACAGCGGCGCGCGCGCGAAACATTGCGCTTGGAGCCGAGCCAATGTGCCGGTGGGCGCAGCGATGTCCGCGCGGCAGGCGCGCAGCAAACGCACCAGGGCGGGCGCGTCGCCGGGTGGGAAGTAGCCCGCGTAATCCGCGCCCAGCATGCCGACGTTGCCCGCCACGCACGACGCAAGCACCGGCGTGCCACTGAGCACCGATTCCATGATCACGTGGGCGCCGCCTTCCATCTGGCTCGGGTGCAGCAGCAGGTGAGCGCGCTGAATGCGGTCGCGCGCGCTGGCGTGGGACACGCCGCCGAGCCAGCGGTAGTGCGGGCATTCGGCCTGGGTCTGGCGCGCAGCCTCGCCAAGTGCGGGGTCGAGGGCGTTGCCCAGGTGGTCAATCTGAATGCCTTCGCCGGCTGCGAGCAGACGCGCCGCCGCCCATACCAACTGAGGCGCTTTCTCGGCGCGCAAGTGCCCGACCACCACCGCGCGCAGGTGGCGGGTCGTTTTGGAGAGCGTGTCGCGCGGGCTGCTCGACTGAAACACCACGCGGCATTTTTCGCGCACGGCTTGGGGCAGTGCCAGCGGCCCTTGGTCCTGCAACACGATCAGCCGCTGAGCCAGCAACAGAGAGCGCTGTGCGGCGGCGTCGCTGTCGATATCGAGGTTGAGGTCGGTGCCGGTGAGGGCCACCGCCAGCCCCTGACCTGGGCAAAGCAGAGCCCAGGCAGCGATCGACTCGGCCGAGCGCCGCGCGTGCAGCGCGAGCAGCAGGTCGGTGCTGGCGTCGCCCTCAAGCGCGCCGGTCCATTGCCGGCTGAGTCGAACCTGATAATGGCCAGACAGCAGCTGCGCCCAGCGGCGCGCGGTTTGCCAGTTGCCGTTGTTGGCATCGGCCAGCGCGGGCGTGACGATGCAAAGAGAGGGTTTGGACATGGCGCAAGGATCACACAGTTCGACGGCGGCGCACGCGGCCCGCCACGCAGACAAAGCAGCGCTGGAGCAATTGCTGCTCGACGCGCGCGCGCGCACGCTGCGCTTGTGTGCCGCCTACGAGACTGCGCTCGGCCCCACGCTTCGCGTGCCCTGCACGCCCGAGCTCAACCTGCCGCTGTGGGAGCTGGGCCACGTGGGCTGGTTTGCCGATTGGTGGATTGCGCGCAACCCCGAGCGCGAGCGAGGCGCCCAGGCCGACCCCGACCTACCGCGCACCCAGCCGCACCAGGCCGCACGCGGCGCTCCCGCCGACAGCCTCTACAACTCCAGCACCGTGGCGCACGACTTGCGCTGGCAGCTGGAACTCCCCGACGCCGCCTCGACCCGCGAACACCTGGAAGCCAGCCTGGCCGACACGCTGGCCCTGCTGCAAACCGCCGCCGAGGACGACGACGGGCTGTACTTCTTCCGCCTGGCGCTGTTCCATGAAGACATGCACACCGAGGCTGCCGTTTACATGGCGCAGACGCTGGGTTTCGATCCTGGCGAAAGCTTGGACGGGCCAGAGCATCGCGGCGCACCGGGTCCGCAGAGCGTCACCCTGCCGGCCAGCCACTGGGTGCTCGGCCATGACAGCCCAGGTTTTGCGTTCGACAACGAGCGCGGTGCACACACCCTGCCCGTGCCTGCCTTCGAAATCGACACCGAGGCGGTGCGCTGGGCGCGTTTCCTCCCGTTTGTGGAACAAGGCGGCTACCGCGACCGCGCGTTCTGGAGCGAGGCCGGCTGGCATTGGCTCACACAGACCAGCGCCAGTGCGCCCCGCCATTTGCGCCACAGCCCCGAGGGTTGGCAGCAGGATCGCTGGGGCAGCTGGCAACCGCTGGACCTTCAAGCCGCCGCCTGCCACCTCACTGCCTTTGAGGCCCAGGCCTGGTGCGCCTGGGCGGGCCGGCGCCTGCCAACCGAGCCCGAATGGGAGTGCGCCGCCCACACCGCCCCCGACTGGTCTTGGGGCGAGGTGTGGGAATGGACGGCCAGCCCGTTTGCGCCCTTCCCTGGATTCGTCGCCCATCCCTATGTGGACTACTCGCGGCCCTGGTTCGACGGCCGGCCGGTGCTCAAGGGCGCGAGCGCCGCCACCGTGCCGCGCATGCGCCACCTCAAGTACCGCAACTACTTCACCCCCGAGCGCAGCGACGTGATGGCGGGCTTTCGCAGCGCAGCGCTGTTGTAGGCGATCGGACAGCAGTGCTTCGTTAAAAGCCACAGCGCAAAGACATCTGTGCGCCTGGATTCACACACGGAACAGCGCCGGCAGCGCTTGCTCGTGCTCCATGCTGTGGCACCGGTGCACCCGTGTGCCCGAAGCACAACCGCCAGGGGCCGCGGTTTAGGGCAGAAGCGACAGCGCGTGCATGTAGCGCTCGCTCACCATCAATTCGTCCCACGCCATCGCGGTGCTGCTGGGCACCAGCGCCCGGCGGCGCGCGTCGCTGGCGGGGTTGGGTTGCCAGCGGTGTTCGATCACCGCGCGGGACAGGCCATCGATCAAAGCATTCAGTGGCTCGCCGCCGTCCACCAGCGACTGGTTGCACAACACGGCAAGGTCGGCGCCAGCGCCGAGGGCGGCCAGCGCGGCCTCGGTGAAGCTCACCCGCTTGCCATCAATGAAACAGGCTGCTTCCATGCTGAGATCGTCGCTGAAGATCGCGCCGGTGAAGCCCAGGCGGTGACGCAGGATGTCTTGCAACCAGCGGGCCGAAAAACCGGCTGGGCGGCTGTCGACCTTGGGATAGATCACGTGCGCCGGCATCACGGCGTCCAGGCTGCTGGATAGCCAACCGTAGGGCGCAGCGTCCTCGGCCAGGATGGCAGTGAGGCTGCGGCGATCCATGGGAATCGCCAGGTGCGAGTCGGCTTTGACGAAGCCGTGGCCCGGAAAATGTTTGCCGCAGTGGCCCATGCCGCTTTGCTTGAGCCCCAGCATCAGCGCCTGCGCCAGCAGTGTGACCACCTGCGCATCGCGCCCCAACGCGCGGTCGCCGATCACCGAGCTGCCGCCGTGGTGCAAATCGAGTACCGGGGCGAAGCTCAGGTCCACGCCGCAAGCGCGCAGCTCGGCGCCCAGCACATAGCCCACCGCCGTGGCCGCGTTGGTGGCGCGCAGAGCCGACGCACCGGCGATCTCACCCTTCTTTTCCGGCGCCATCCACAGGTCGCCCAGCGCGGCCATTGGCGGCAGGTGGGTGAAGCCGTCGGTGCGAAAGCGCTGCACCCGCCCGCCTTCGTGGTCCACCGCGATCAGCAAATCGGCGCGCACCGCTTTGATCTGCCCACACAAGCGCGTCAGTTGCTCGCGGTCCTGCCAGTTGCGGCCAAACAAAATGACGCCGCCCACCAAAGGGTGCGCCAGGCGCTGCTGGTCGTCCGTTGTGAGCGACAGACCGGCAACGTCGATGATCAAAGGGGCGTGGTGGTTCATGTTGTTGTCGCCAGTAGGTTCAGATGCGTTCGACCACCACAAAGCTGGCCGCGTAATCGGTCTCGTCGGTCACCGTCACATGGGCGCTCAAGCCCTGCGCGTCGAACCAGGCCTTGAGCTCGCCGTGCAGCACGATGTGCGGCATGCCGCTGGGGTGGTTGAGGATTTCACAGCGCCGCCAGCCCATGGGCATGCGCATGCCCAGGCCGATGGCTTTGGAAAACGCCTCTTTGGCTGAGAAGCGCGTGGCCAAGTAGCGCACGCCACGCTGCGGCCAGCGCGCGCCTCGCCGAGCCCACACGGCCAGCTCGGCGTCGCCCAGCACCTTGTGCACAAAGCGATCGCCCTGACGCGCGAACGTGGCTTCGATG
>JBBRFR010000322.1:0-4805 GCA_038241485.1 Burkholderiales bacterium | reverse complement strand
AGGCGATGGTGATGTGGCGGCCGACCTCGGCAGGCGGCGCGTGGTCGGGCACCACCAGGGCCGGCTTGCCGCTCTCGATCACCACCGACTCGGCAAAGTCGGGCGGCAACTGCTCGGCGTGCGGGCCATCGGGGTCGCGCTTGCCGAGCACCAGCACGTCGGCAAAGAGGGCCTGCCGGGACAGCGCGCGCAAGGGCGATTCGGCGGCCGATTCCAGCCAGCCCACGGGGGGCCCGCCGATCGACACGCTGCGCTCCAGTGCGGCGCGTGCGTGGTGGCGGCCGTCGATGTCGATGGTCTGCACGGCGCTTGCGATGGCCGCGGCCGAAAACGATGAGGGCAAACCGCTGTTGCCCGGCACCACCGCAAACAGGGCCGTGACACCCGCGCCGTGTTGTTCGGCCAGTTGGCGTGCCACGTGCAGGCGCACCGCGCAGGCGGCAGACGCGTCCAGGTGGACGAGGAGTGATCGCATGCGGCCCGGGCGAGAGCTCAGTGCGCCATCAGCACGGGCAGCGTCATTGTCTTGAGCACCGTGCGTGTGGCACCACCCAGCACCAGCTCGCGGGCGCGGCTGTGACCGTAGCAGCCCATCACCAGCAGGTCGTTGCCCAGGTCGGCGGTGAGCGAGAGCAGGCGATCGCCCGGGTTGCCCACGCCGTCGCCATACCAATGCAGCGTGGCTTTCACACCATGCGCGGCCAAGTGCTGCTCGATCTGGCGCCGCTCGCTGGCAGCCTGGGGCGCACTGGTCTCGTCGCTCCAGCTCACCACATGCACCTGCTGCGCCTTTTGAAGTAAAGGCAAGGCGGCGCTGAGCGCGCGCGCCGATTCGCGGCTGGGGCTCCAGGCGACGAGGATGTTTTCGCCGACGGTTGGCACGTCGCCGGCATAGGGCACGATCAGCGCGGGCTTGCCACTGGCGAGCAACACCGACTCGATCAAGTCGGGTGGCACGTCGCGTGAGCCCGGCTCGTGCTGACCGAATACCAGCAGGTCGGCGTACAAGGCCTGCTGCGTGAAGCCCCAGATCACCGGCTCGGTGCCCAGCTCGCTCCAGCTCACGGCGGGGCCTTCGGCCTGCGCCGCGCGCTCGAACAAGGCCAGGGCGCGCTCGCGCCGTTCGGCGTCGAGCTTGAGCACGATGGCACCCGCCCCGGCACTCTCAGCCACGGCGAAGGGCATCTCGACAAAGTTGGAGGTCACACCAAACAAGCCCGTGATGCTGGCTTCTTGCGGCTGCGCCACCTGGCGCGCCACAGCCAAGCGCAGCGCGCTGCGAGGCGAGGCGTCAAGGTGCAGCAAGATGCTCTTGATCGGGCTCATGGTGTGTTCCCAGGTGGGTGGTGCTATCGGATGATCAGAACGGGCGCCGTGCAATTGGCCATCACACGCGAGCTGACCGAGCCCATCACCAGCGAGCCGAGGGCCGAGTGGCCGTGCGAACCCATGATGACCATGTCGACCTTGCCGTCGTTGGCGGCCTTGGCGATCGCGTCTGAAGCGTTGCCCACGGCCGAGGTGAAGGTGGGCTTCCATTTGTTTTGCTCGGCGAACGCACGCACCGGCTTGAGCACGGCCTCGGCTTCGTCGGTGTAGTACTGCTGAAGCGAGGCGCTGTTGATGAAGCTGGTGACGTGGGGCGGCACCGGGGTCACCGCGGTGAGCACGGTGAGCTCGTTGCCCGAGCCGATCAACTCGTCGTGCGCGGCGATGTAGGCCAGCATGCGCTTGGTGTAGGTGCTGCCGTCGACAGCCAACAGGATTTTCATGGCAATACGCCTCGTGGAAGTTCGGGTGAGCCGCAGTTTAGGGGCTGCCCACCGCTCGGGAGTGATCCAAGCCTGCACCTTAGCGGCTTGCCCGCTGTGCGCCTTGACGTGCATCAAGCGGCGCGGCGCGGCGCTCCCTACAGTGCGGCCCATGACAAGCCACAAGCACTGGAGCCTGGGCGCGCGCCTGGTGCTCGCGGCCACACCGTTTTTGCTGCTGTCGCTGCTGCTGATGGCGATGACGCTGTGGGTGTCGTGGCAGCTCGACGGTGGGGCGGCCGCCGTCAACGAGGCCGGCCGCATGCGCATGCAGGCCTACCGCATGTCGCTCTCGGTGAGCACCGGCGACGCGGCGGCGCTGGCGCGCCAGGCCGCGGCGTTCGACAAGAGCCTGGCTGTGCTGCGCGACGGTGACCCCGAGCGGCCCCTGTTTGTGCCCTGGGACGACGCCGTTCGGTCGCACTTCTCAAGCGTCGAACAAGACTGGGCACGCTACCGGCAACGCTGGGCGCAGGGGCCGGTGACGTCGGTGCAGGGCTTGCCCGAAGAAACCGCCCGCTTCGCGGAGCACATCGACACGTTCGTGGCCGACATCGAGCTCACCATGTCGCACTGGACGCGCCAGCTCCACCTGCTGGAGCTGCTGGCGATGGCGCTCGCCCTGCTGGGCGCGACCGTGCTGCTGTACATCGGCTACGTGCTGGTGCTGGAGCCGTTGCGGCTGCTCAAAGACGCCACCGACAAGATCCAGCACGGTGACTTCAGCACCCGCGTGGATCTGCAGCGCAGCGACGAGTTTGGCACCCTGGCCGAGGGCTTCAACCGCATGGCCGAGCACCTGCAGTCGATGTACCGCGGGTTGGAGGCCAAAGTGGCCGAGAAGACCGCGCTGGTCGAAGAAAAGCGCGAGCGCATGGAAGCGCTCTACGACGTGACCAGCCTGGTGGCCCATGCAACCCACCTGCAAGACCTGGCGGATGGGTTCGCTCAGCGTGTGGGCCGCGTGGCGCGAGCCGATGGCGTGGCGCTGCGCTGGTCTGACGAAAACAACCGGCGCTACCTGCTGCTGGCGAGCCAGGGCCTGCCCGACGCCATGCGCGAAGGTGAGCTGTGCGTGATGGCGGGTGACTGCCACTGCGGCGCGCCGCAAGCACCGAACGGAGCGCGCGTGATCCCCATCCACAGCATGAATGAGTCGGCGATGAAGCACTGCGCCCATGCCGGCTTCGAGACGGTGGTGTCGGTGCCCATCCGTCTGCACGATCGCTTGATGGGTGAACTGAATCTGTTCTATCACGCGCACGTCAGCCCCTCGGAGGCCGAACGTTCGCTGCTGGAGGCGCTGAGCGCGCACCTCGCGTCTGGCATGGAAAACCTGCGCCTGAGCGCGCTGGCCAAAGAAGCGGCGGTGGCGCAAGAGCGCACCTTCATCGCGCGGGAGTTGCATGACTCGATCGCCCAGTCGCTGGCCTTCCTGAAGATCCAGGTGCAGCTGATGCGCGACGCGCTGGCCCGTGGTGATGCGGTGTCGGTGGACAAAACGCTGGGCGAGATCGACGTTGGTGTGCGCGAGAGTTATGGCGACGTGCGCGAGCTGCTGATGCACTTTCGCACCCGCACCAACGCCGAAGACATCGAGCCCGCCCTGGCCACCACGCTGCGCAAGTTCGAGCACCAGAGCGGCATCGGCACCGAGTTTTCGATGCAGGGCAACGGCCTGCCACTGTCGCCCGACCTTCAGGTGCAAGTGCTGCACATCGTGCAAGAAGCCTTGTCCAACGTGCGCAAGCACGCGGGGGCGAACCATGTGGGGCTCGACGTGCAGCAGCACCCGGTGTGGCGCTTTCAGGTGCGCGACGACGGGCAGGGCTTCGCCGCTGACGGCCCGGCTGCAGGCGAAACCCACGTCGGCCTGCGCATCATGAGCGAGCGTGCCCAGCGCATTGGCGCTCAGCTGGAAGTGCTCTCACAACCAGGCCGCGGCACCTCGGTCACGCTGACCTTGCCGGCCTCGGCCATTCGGCCACCGGCGCCCGAGCCCACTGCGGCCGCTCCTGCAATCAGCCTGCATTGACACCCGCTGACACCATGCCCCAGCCCCTCACCCACGCGTCTCCCATACGCATCTTGGTGGTCGACGACCACACCCTGTTTCGCCGCGGGCTGATCGCCTTGCTGTCGCGCGAGCCGCAGTTTCAAACCGTGGGCGACGCCGCCGATGCAGGCGAAGCGCTGCGCCGCGCACAAGAGCTGCAGCCTGACCTGATCCTGCTCGACAACCACCTGCCCGGCGTGCATGGCGTTGACGTGCTGCCTGCTTTGCGTGAAGCCGCGCCCGCCGCCCGTGTGGTGATGCTTACCGTGAGCGAAGACGAAAACGACCTCGCGGCCGCGCTCAAGGCCGGCGCGCGCGGCTACCTGCTCAAAAACATCGAAGGGGATGCGCTGGCGCTGGCGCTGCGGCGGGTGATGGGCGGCGAGAGCACCATCGCGCCAGAGATGACCGGCAAGCTGATCGCAGCCTACCGCGGCGCCTCGGCCCCGGCGGTGATCGCCACCATGCCCCCTGACGCGGCCTCACCGCTGGCCCAGTTGTCACCACGCGAGCTCGACATCTTGCGTGGCATTGCCTGCGGCGCCAGCAACAAGGAAATTGCGCGCGACCTGGGCATTGCCGAAACCACGGTCAAGATTCATGTGCAGCATGTGCTGCGCAAGCTCGACGTGGGTTCGCGCGTCAGCGCGGCCGTGATCGCCACCTCGCACGGTCTGGGCGCTGCGCTTGGGTGATGGCAACGGGATGGCCGCGGGATGGCCGCGGGTCAGTCAACGAGTGACGAATAGATCAGGCTCTTCAACTGGCTGCGGATATTGAACGTGCCAGAGGGCACCAGTTGCGTCATGAAGATCACCACCAGGTCTTCTACGGGGTCGACCCAGAAGATGGTGGAGGCCATGCCGCCCCAGTAAAAGTCACCCGTGCCATAACCGCCGGCCGCCACCTCACCGAGCGTGCTGGCAAAACCGAGGCCG
>JBBRFR010000321.1:0-4810 GCA_038241485.1 Burkholderiales bacterium | reverse complement strand
ACGGTCACGCTGGCGTCGACCCGAACATGGGCGGTCGCGCCGGCGCCGGGGCGGAGGGCTTCGGCGGCTTCGCCGAGGCCTTTGGCGACATCTTCGGCGACATCTTCGGTGGCCAGGCTGGCGGCGTTGGGGCTGGTCAGCGCCGCGGCCCCGGCGGCCAGCAGGTCTACCGCGGCAGCGACCTCAGCTACGCGATGGAGATCAGCCTCGAGGAAGCAGCCAACGGCAAGGAAAGCCAGATCCGCATCCCGAGCTACGAAGAGTGCGTCACCTGCCATGGCAGCGGCGCCAAGCCCGGCACCAGCGCCAAAACCTGCCCCAGCTGCAGCGGCAGCGGCACGGTGACCATGCGCCAGGGCTTCTTCAGCATCCAGCAGACCTGCCCGCACTGCCACGGCAGCGGCCGCATCATTCCCGAGCCCTGCATCACGTGCCACGGCCAGGGCAAGGTCAAGAAGAACAAGACGCTGGAGGTGAAGATCCCCCCCGGCATCAATGAGGGCATGCGCATCCGCTCGGCCGGCAATGGCGAGCCCGGCACCAACGGTGGCCCCGCCGGTGACCTGTACATCGAGATCCGCATCAAGCAGCACGAGATCTTCGAGCGCGACGGTGACGACCTGCACTGCACCGTGCCGGTGGGCCTGACCACCGCCGCCCTGGGCAGCACGATCGAGGTGCCCACGCTGGGTGGCAAGGCCGAGATTGATTTGCCCGAAAGCACCCAGCACGGCAAGACCTTCCGCCTGCGCGGCAAGGGCATCAAGGGCGTGCGCTCCAGCTACCCAGGTGACTTGTACTGCCACATCAGCGTGGAAACGCCGGTGAAGCTGACCGAACACCAGAAGAAGCTGATGCGCGAACTCGACGAGTCTCTGGCCAAATCGCCCGACAAACATTCGCCCAACGCCAAAAGCTGGACCAACCGCGTCAAAGACCTCTTCAAGTAGGCGAGCGGCGGGCTGGGGCACTCAAGAGAACCCAGCCGCGGCCGATAACTCCGCAATCGCCGGCACAGCCCGCAGCAAGCTTCCACACGCTGCGACCGTGATGCCGGCCTGGAGTTAGCGTGCAATTGCTGGATCGCGACATCGCCGAGTGCCGGGCCCTGGTGGTCGATGGAAACCCGACATCGCGCAGCATCCTGATCTCGCAATTGCGCGACTTCGGCGTGGGCACCGTGGTGCAATGTGGGCGCATCCACGACGCACGCAAGCAGCTCGAGGCGCGCCCCTTTGACGTGGTGCTATGCGAACACCGCTTCGACGGCGAAGACAGCAGCTACACCGCGCAAAACCTGCTCGACGACCTGCGGCGCAACAACCTGCTGCCGTTTTTCACCGTCTTCATCGTGGTGACTGGCGAGGCCTCATACACCATGGTGGCCGACGCCGCCGAGTCAGCCTTCGACAGCTACCTGCTCAAGCCCCACACCGCCACCGCGCTGGGCGAGCGCCTGAGCCAGGCGCGCAAGCGCAAGAAGGTACTGGGCGAGATCTTTTGCGCCATCGAAAGCCAGGACTACGACCAGGCCACCCGCCTGTGCCTGCAACGTTTTGCGAGCCGCGCGCCCTACTGGCTTTATGCCGCGCGCATCGGCTCGGAGCTGCTGCTCCGCCAGGGCCGCCACGACGAGTCACGCAAGTTGTGCGAGGCGGTGCTCGAAACCGGCGCCTTGCCCTGGGCCCGCCTGGGCATCGCACGTGCGCAGATCGACGGCAACCAGCCCGCCCAAGCCTTGCGAACGCTGGAAAGCCTAATCGGCGACCACCCGACCCACGTCGACGCCTACGACGTGATGGGCCGGGTGCAGGTTGAACAAGGCAGCCTGGGCGAAGCGCTAGCCACGTACCGCAAGGCCAGCGCCCTCACCCCCGGCTCGATCACGCGGCTGCAAAAACACGGCATGCTGGCCTTTTTCATGGGCGACCGCGATGAGTCGGCCAAGATGCTGGAGCGTGCCGCGGCCATCGGCATCAGCTCGAAGATGTTCGACTTTCAATCGCTGGTGCTGCTGGGTTTCGCACGCTTTCACCAACGCGACAGCAAGGGCCTGCAGCGCTGCCTTGAAAACCTCCAGCACGCAGCGGAAAAAGCACCCCAGAGCCGCCGGCTGCAGCGTTTCGTCGCCGTGGTGAAGGTGTTCAGCCTGATGCTGCAAAAGCAGGTGGCCGCGGTGGTGAGCGAAGTGCGCCTGCTGTTCTCCGACCTCAACGAACCCCGGCTCGACATCGAGGCCGCCTGCAACCTGCTGGCCCTGCTGTCGCAGCTGACGGCCGCCGAGCTGCGGCTGGATGGCTCCGAATCCTGGGTCGACACACTCGGTCTGCGTTTTGCCAGCTCCAAGGGCGTGACCGAGTTGCTGGCTGGCGCGGCCAGCGCCCACCCGCCCTTCGCGCAGCAAGTGCGTGACGCGCACACCCGTATCGGCGAGATGGCGGAGCAGGCAGTGACACACGGGCTGCAAGGCAACCACCGCAATGCGGTAAGTTCGCTGCTGGCTCACGCTGAACGCACGCTGAACGCCAAACTCATCGAGATGGCGCGCATGTCGCTGCAGCGCCACGGCAGCAAGATCGACGACGCACAAGCCTTGTCGGCCCAAGCCGATTCGCTGCGCGAGCGCTACGCCGTGGGCGTGGGCAGCGCTGCGCTCGGGCAGACCACCGGCCGGCAACCCGGCGCACTCAACCTGCGCGACGCACCCGCCGCAGCGGCTGGCGGCACAAGCCCTGAAGCGGCAGCCGCCTGATACCCCCGGCGCGCGGCGACAATCGCGCCCATGCACATCACACTGATCGAAGACGACATCGATCTCGGCCAAGCGGTCGCCGACCACCTTGAAGCCCAGGGCCATGCGGTGGAATGGCTGAAGACCGCCGCGCACGCACGCGACGCGTTCGACCGCCTGGGCGAGCAGCGCGACAGCGACATGGCCTTGCTCGACCTCGGCCTGCCCGACGGTGACGGCATGGACCTGCTGAGCCAGTTGCGCCGCCAGAGCAGGCCCTTCCCGGTGCTGGTGCTGAGCGCACGCGACCAGATCCGTGACCGCATCCATGGCCTCGCTTCGGGCGCCGACGACTACCTCGTCAAACCCTTCGACCTCGAAGAGCTGAGCGCTCGTGTCAACGCAGTGGCGCGCCGTTACGCGCTGGCGCCCACGCCCCTGCTGCTGCTGGTGGGCGGCGCGCGAGTCGATCTGCAGGCCCAGCTGGTGCAGCGTGATGGTGTAGTGCTCTCGCTCACCGCGATGGAATGGGGCTTGTTGCGCTGTCTGGCTGTGCACCCGGGCCAGACCTGGAGCAAGGAGGCGCTGACACGGCGCCTGTATTCGCATGGCGAAAGCTCCGACAGCAACACGCTCGAGGTGCTGATCAGCCGGCTGCGCAAGAAGCTCGGCCCCGACGCCATCAGCACCACACGCCAGCTCGGCTACCGCCTGGAGCGCCAGCCCGGATGACCGTTCGCCGCTGGAGCCTGGCGCGCCTGCTGCGCTGGCGCCTGCTGATGGCGGTGGCCCTGTTGTGGACTGTCGCGGCCATCGTCGCCACCGTGGCGGTGCGCTACGAACTGACCCTCGTGCTCGACAGCGCCCTGGTCTCGCTGGCCGAGCAGATCCCCCTTGAAACCGATGCTTGGGGCCAGCGGCCCGTCGTTGTGTCGCTGCCGGCCGTGCCCCCCGAAGAGGTGATGCACGTGCTGGTGCGCAACCAGCAGGGGGCGGTGCTGCGCCAGTCAGTCCCCATAGGCTACGTGTCCTGGCCGCTCGACGCCCATCCCGGCGTGCAAACCATTGGCAACTGGCGCGTGGCCACCCGCCGCACCGCCGACGACCAGGTGGTGGTGCAAGTGGGCGAGCCGCTCAACATGCGCCACCAGGCCCTCGCCGAAAGCACCGCTGCGCTGGTGCTGCCCTTGCTCGCCCTGCTGCCGCTGGCCGCCTTGTTGATCGACGTGTTGTTGCGCCGCTCGTTCAAGGGTGTTCAGCAAGCCAGCGAGCAGCTGCGCGCGCGGCCCGAGGCCGACATCTCGCCCTTGCAGTTGAACGACCTGCCCACCGAGTTCGAGCCTATGGTGGCGTCGATCGGCGCCCTGGTCGAACGCCTGCAGGGCGTGGTGCGTGCCGAGCGGGCTTTTGCCGCCAGCAGCGCACACGAGCTGCGCACCCCGCTGGCGGCGGCCCGCGCCCAGGCGCAGCGCCTGGTGGCCGAGCTGCCCGAGGGCGACGCCCAGGAGCGCGCACAGGCCCTGGTGCGCTCGCTCGACCGCCTGAGCAACACGGCCACCAAGCTGCTGCAGCTCTCACGCGTCGAGTCGGGCATCGGCCTGGAGCGCGAGCCGGTTGACCTGCGGCAACTGGCCACCCTGGTGCTCGACGAATTTCGCCACCACGCTGACGCCAGCCACCGCCTGACGGTGCAGCTGCCCGCGCAGCCGGTGGTGGTTCTAGGCGACATGGACGCGCTGGGCATCGCCATCCGCAACCTGATCGAAAACGCGCTCAAACACGCGCCCCAGGCCCGGGTGCAGGTGCGGGTGGAAACGCCGGGCCGGGTGATCGTGAGCGACGACGGCCCGGGTGTCGCCAGCACGGCCCTGGCCACGCTCTCCCAGCCCTACTCGCGCGGCTCCTCCCGCACTGAAGGCACCGGGCTGGGCCTGTCCATCGTGGCCCGCATCGCGCAGCAGCAACATGCGAGCCTGCTGCTGGAGTCACCGCCACCGGGGGTGGCCCACGGCTTTCGCGCCACGCTGAGCATCGGCGACGCTCCACTGCCTTAAGCGTGCCTTCAGGTCGGCCGCAAAA
>JBBRFR010000320.1:0-4811 GCA_038241485.1 Burkholderiales bacterium | reverse complement strand
AAGACAAGAGCGCCTTGGCGGCCTCGATGCGCAGGGCCAGTGCGACGCCGTCGTCGTTCATGACCCGCAGCAAGAAGCCCTTCGCCTCCAGCGCGGCTGCCGAAGCCGCCGGCACAGCCGTGGGTGCGGAGGCCGCTTCGGACGACGGCCGCAGCCGCGCCAAGGCGGCCTCGAAGGCGGGCTGCTTGATGCTGCCCAGGCGGGCCAGTAGGTCCGCCTGGCCGTCGTTGCCGGGTGGGGTGTCGAGCCACGGGGTATCGGCGAAGACAGGCGCCAGGTCGGGCGCGATGAACGCCGACCATTGGCCGGTCTGCGCCTGCTGTTGAGGCACCCAACGCGCGTGAAACGCCGGGCCATCCACCGCCGGCATCAGGCTCAGGCGCGTGGGTGCGACGTCAGCGAGATAACGCGAGCGCAGCAACGCCAGAAACGTGTGGGCTTGCGCCACGGCGGCCGGCTCGGCGAGCGAGAACCAGAGCTGAAAACCATCCGTCCCGGAGACGGCGATGGCGGGCGCAGGCAATTCCAGGTCGGCCTGAACGCCGCGCCACAGCTTGGACAGCCATTCCCAGCTCGCCGGCCGGGCCAGCTCCAGCACCATGGCGCGCACCCTGCCCTCGGCGTCGATCAGGGCGGGAGCGGCAGAGTCACCCTCCGGCTCGGCTGCCGGGTTCGGCAGGTACAGGCGGCGCAACTCGGACTGCAGGCGGTTCATGGCGGCGGGAGGAGCGGCGGGATGGAGCAGGCGACTCTACGTCAGGCCCGCCGCCACATCTCGCCTTCTTCCGTCAGCATCACGTCGAGCGGCAAGTCGTCCGGCCCCCCGCGCAGCATTGGCAAGAAGCCGTGCGCGTAGCCGATGCCGATGGTCAGCGGGCGCGGGTTCAGCTCGCTCAGCGTGCGGTCGTAAAAGCCGCCGCCGTAACCGAGGCGAATGCCGCCGGGGCCGAAGCCCACGCAGGGAACGAGCAGCAGCGCCGGCTTGAACTCATCGGTGTCCTTGGGCTTGGGGATGTCATACGCGTCGCGCTCCATCGGGCAGCCGGGGAACCACACATGAAAGCGCAGCTCACCCGTCGCCTTGTCGGCCACCGGCAGGCCGATGCGGCGCGGTGAGCCCTCGGGGCCACCTTCGCTCCAGCGAAACAGCGCGGGCAGAGGGTCGAACTCACCCTTGATCGGCCAGTAAGCGCCGATGCTCGATTCGCGCCGGCTCACGAGCCACGAGCGCAACACGCTTTGCAGCTGCACGGCCAGCTCCAGCCGGTCGGGCAGGGCCTGGCGTGCGGTGATCAGCTTGTCGCGCAGGGCTTTGCGTTCTTCGGGGGTCATGCACAGTCTCCAGGGGCGTGGGCGGTGAATTGTGCAAGGCAATGCCATCGGCCTCTAAACTCTTTGCCGACCGCGCCCCCAGGGAGAAGAATCATGACCCGCTTCAGCTCGCACGCCGGTGCAGGTGTGTTTTGCCTCACCCTCGGCCTCAGCTTCATCCTCTCATTCGTCAGCCCTTTGGCGCGAGCCGACGAAGGCATGTGGACCTTCGACAACCCACCCACTGCCCTGGTCCAGCAACGCCACGGCGTCGCCCTCACGCCGGCGCTGCTGGCGCGAATGCAACAGGCGGCGGTGAGTTTTGGCGCATCGGCTTCGTTCGTGTCGAAGCACGGCCTGATGTTGACCAACCACCATGTGGCCATGGATTGCATTGACCAGCTCTCCAGTGCCAAGCGCGACCTCACCGCCCAGGGTTACCTGGCGCGCTCGCCCGCGCAAGAGCTGCGCTGCCCAGGCGGCTCGGCGCGGGTGCTGCTCGACACCTCTGACGTCACCGCCACCGTGCTCGGCGCGGTGGCCCGCGGCAGCAGCGACGAGCAACGCAACAGCCTGCGCAAAGCTGCTGTCGCCGAGCTGGAAACCCGCTGCGCCGAGGCGGCAACCGGCGTGCGCTGCGAGGTGGTGTCGCTCTACAGCGGCTCGCTGTTTCACCTGTACCGTTTCAACGAATGGGAAGACGTGCGCCTGGTCTTTGCGCCGGAGTACCAGGCCGGGTTCTACGGCGGCGACCCCGACAACTTTGTCTACCCCCGTTTTGCGCTCGACTTCGCGCTGCTGCGTGTCTACGACCGCCAGGGCAAACCGCTGGCCACACCACACCACCTGCGGCTGGCCCGCACAGCGGTGGCCGAAGGTGAGCTGGTGTTCGTGGCCGGCCACCCGGGGCGCACCGACCGGCTGCAAACCGCCGCCCAGCTCAAGACCACGCGCGACACCCAGCTGCCGCTGCAGCTGGCCACCGCGCAGGCGCAGCAGGCCATGCTGCTCGCCTTCGCCAAGCGATCACCCGAGGCCGCGCGGCAAGCGCTCGACAACTTGCTGGGCACGGAGAACTGGCTCAAGTCCATGCGCGGTGAGCTCGCCGCGCTCAACGACCCGGCCTTGATGGCGCAGAAAGAGGCCGACGAGTTGCGCTTTCGCGCCGCCTACGCGCAGCAGGGCCTGAAGGGCAACCCCTGGGCCGACGTTGAGGCCGTGACGGCCACCCAAACCACACGCGCGAAGGAGCTGTGGGCCGTGGGTTACGGCTACCAGACCTTGTTGGCACACGCCGGCAGCATGGTCGAGCTGGCCTATGAACGCGAGCGGCCCGAAGCCGAGCGGCTGGCGGCTTACCGCGACGCCGCTTTGCCCGCGCTGCAACGCCGCCTCAAGGCCGATCGCCCGTTCTACAAAGAGCTTGAGATGGCCCGCCTGGCCGAGGCTTGGCGCGAAGCCGCGCAGTTGCTGGGCGATCAGCACACGTTCGTGAAGACCACGCTGGCTGGCGGCACACCCGAAGCGGCGGCGCAGCGTGTGCTGCGCAGCAGCCGCCTCGACCAGGCCGCCGTGCGTGCGGCCCTGATCGACGGCGGTGTGAAGGCCATTGAAGCGTCAGATGACCCGCTGCTGCGGCTGGCACGCGCGATCTACCCTTTGCGCCGCGAGCTGGCACGCCTGCGCGAAGAGCAGATCGAAACGCCCTTGCAGCAGGCCACCGAACGCTTGGGCCAAGCCCGCTTCACCCTCTTCGGGCGCGCGCAGCCGCCCGACGCCACCGGCACGCTGCGTTTGGCCTACGGCAAGGTGGCCGGGTATGCGTCCCATGGCAGCACCTCGCCCTGGAAGACCACCTTCGGCGGCCTGCTGGCGCGCGCCGACAGCTTTGACCACAAACCCCCGTTCGACCTGCCGCCGAGCATTCAAAAAGCGCGGGCGCGGCTCGACCCGCGTGTGCCGCTCAACTTTGTGACCACGGCCGACATCACCGGCGGCAACTCCGGCTCGCCGGTGCTCAACCGCGAAGGCGAGTGGGTGGGCCTGATGTTCGACACCAACCTCGAAGCGCTGGGCGGGCGTTTTGTGTACACCGACAGCACGGCGCGCTCGATTGCCGTGCACGCGCAGGCCGTCGTGCACGTGCTGGAGCGGGTGTACGGCGCCGAGCCTTTGGCGCGTGAATTGCGGGCACGCTGACACCATGGCCGCATCACCTGAATTGGCGGCGCACTGTGTCGAGCTGCTGAGCGCGCTCGGGCCTGCGCGCTCGCGGCGCATGTTTGGCGGGCACGGGTTTTATGTCGACGACCTGTTCATCGCACTGCTCTTCGAAGACCGCCTGTACCTGAAGGCCGATGCCCCAACCCGGCCGCGCTTTGAAGCCGCCGGCTGCGAGCCCTTTGTGTATGACGGCGCGGGCAAGCAGGTGACCGTGAGCTACTGGACGGCCCCCGAAGACACGATGGAGTCGCCCATGCTGATGCAACCCTGGGCCCGCCTGGCGATGGAAGCGGCGCTGCGGGCGCGCAATGCGCAGCCGGCGAAGAAGAAGGCTGCTGCTAAGACGAAGCGTTGATTTGCGAATCACTCAGAAGCTGAGGGCTTTTTATTGCCGTTAGACCTGATCCTGTCGAAGGGTCAGCGCAGTGCACGGCGCAACCTTCGACAGGCTCAGGGCGAACGGGAGCAAAGGCTCAGGGCGAACGGGAGCAATGGCGCAGCGCGAACGGGAGCAAAGGCGCAGCGTGAACGGAAATCAAAAAACTGTCAGCCTCTCAACCGATGCGCGCCTCGCTGGCCGCGTCAAACACATGCAGGTCGCGCGCGTCCCAGGCCACGCGCACGCTGTCACCGACACGCTGCGTCACGCGCCCACCCGTGCGTAGCACCAGGCTGCCGATGGCGGTGTCGACAAAGGCGTAGGTGTCGGGGCCGGTGGGTTCGAGCAGGGTCAGGCGGCCGGGCACACCCACGTCTGCGAGCTGGATCGACTCGGGCCGCAAGCCAATCACGCAGCCGGTGCTGGGGCTTTGTTGCAAGGCCTGCTGTTGCGCCGCGCTCAGCGCGATGGCCTGGCCCTTCACGTTGAGCACGCTGTCACCTTGCTTCGCGGCATCGGCCTGCAGCATGTTCATCGCCGGGGAGCCGATGAACTCGGCCACGAAGCGGGTGGCCGGGCGGCTGTAGATGTCGTCGGGCGTGCCGAACTGCTGCACCACGCCGTCTTTCATCACCGCGATGCGGTCGCCCAGCGTCATGGCCTCAACCTGATCGTGTGTCACGTAGACGGTGGTGGTGCGGGTGCGCTGGTGCAAGAGCTTGATCTCGGCGCGCATCTCCACCCGCAGCTTGGCGTCGAGGTTGGAAAGCGGCTCGTCGAACAAGAAGAGCTTGGGGTTGCGTGCGAGTGCGCGCCCCATGGCCACCCGCTGGCGCTGGCCACCCGAGAGCTGCGCGGGCTTGCGCTCGAGCAGGTGCTCGATCTGCAGCATCTTGGC
>JBBRFR010000319.1:0-4825 GCA_038241485.1 Burkholderiales bacterium | reverse complement strand
GCCAGCCGGTGCTCAGCAGCTTCCAGCCCTTGTGCAGGTACATCAGCACCACCGCCAGCACAAACACCAGGAAGGGTGCGAACACCAGCGAAAACGGCACGCCCAAAACGGCGGTCGGCTCGCGGTGCATGAAGCGCACATAGTCAAACGCATACGGCAGCAGCACGCCCATCAGGCCCGCGATCAGCACCGCACCCGCCAGCGACATCACACGCTGGCCCCAGGGCGGCAGCGCCGCATAAACCAGGTCGAACATCACGTGCTCACGTTCTTTCAACAAGGTGGCCGCCGACCAGAACACCATCGCGATGTAGAGAATGACCACCAGCTCGTCTGACCAGGCGAGCGGGCGATTGAAGAGCAAGCGCGCCGCCACCTGCACCACGAAGGTGACGAACAGCAGGGCGAAGACCACCGCGGCGATGGCGCCAGCAAGCCTCTCCAGACGCTGGCGCATGCCCTATTTCACCGCGTTGATGCGGTCGAGCAAACCGGCCGGCCAGGTCTTGGCCTGCTCGGAGGCCAGGTACTTGGCTTGCACCGCCTTGCGGAAGGCATCGACATCGGGCGTGGTGATCTGCAGGCCTTCTTTTTTGAAGAAGTCGATCAGCTGCGCTTCGTCTTGAATGCGCTTGTCGTCGTTGTACTTGGCGGCGGCCTTGGCTGCGGCGCGCACCTTGGCCTGCTGCGCAGGGGTCAGCCCCTTCCAGGTTTTGCTGGCGACGGCGATGAAGAGGCCATCGACCAGGTGGCTGGTGAGCACGATCTGCTTGGTCACCTCATGAAACTTGGCCGAGCGCACCGTGGGCAGCGGGTTGTCTTCTGCGTCGATGGTGCCGGTCTTGAGCGCGAGGTACACCTCGCCGAAGGCGAGCGGCGTGGCGGTGGCGCCGAGCGCCTCGCCGAGGAACAACCACTCCTTGGTGGCCGGCATGCGCAGCTTCACGCCTTTCAGGTCGGCCGGCGTCATCACCTTGCGTGGCGCGCGCAGCGCCAGTTGGCGTGTGCCGAGGTAGGCGACGTTGAGCAACTGCACGTCCATCTTGGCGGCCACGGCGCGGGCCAGCTCGTCACCGATGGGGCCGTTGAACACCGCTCTCTGGTGCGCCGGGTCGCGGATCAGATAACCGGCGGTGTAGATCGCGTACTGGGGCAAGATTTTGGCGATGTCTTGCGCCGACATCGCCGCCATCTCCAGGCTGCCGCGCGCCATGGCGGTCGATTCAGTGCCTTGTTTGAAGAGCGCGCCGTTGAGGTGGATCTGCACCTCGAACTGGCCGGGGGCCGACTTCTCCAGCTCGTCCTTGAACACCGTCCACATCTTGGCGTGCCAGTCTTCGGGCACGGCGGGGGTGGAGACGCGCAGCAAGGTCTTGGTCTGCGCCAACGCGGTGCCAGCCATGAACAGGCTCAGCAGCACGGCTGAAAAAATGCGGCGGCGAGTCATCGTGTCTCCAGTGTTGTCGGTCGGATCGGGAGGCGGGATGTTAACGACCCGCCTGCGGCACAAAACGCACGCCGCACAGCAGGAAGCCATCGCCTTCCAAGGGCAGGCCCTCGGCGGCTGCCGCGGCGAGCACCGCCGCGGGGTCACCCACGAGCACCTGCAATGCCATCAGCCGTTCCGCCGAACCCGCCACGAAGCGCACCGCGCCGAGGTCGAAGCGCAAGGCGGGGTGACCAAACGGGTCGCTTGAGACGGGCACATCGATGAGCCGGCCCCAGTGGGCCGCCAGATCGGCCGGATCGGGCGACTCGACCTCGACCCACGGGATGCCGGCCACCCGGTCGAGCCGCTGGTGTTCGCGCCAGTGCGGCCCGGCGGGCCAATAGGCGCCGTCGAGTTGTTCATTGCCGTCGCTGCGGTCGAACTCGAGCATGGTCGCGCGGGCGTCGCGCGGGTGCAGCTGGATGCCGCGAAAGCCGGGCACCTGCATCGTGTGGGCGATGCGCACGCCAAGCGATTCCACCAGCCCGCGGCGGCGCTCCGGGTCGTGGGTGTCGAAGATCGCCATGTAGCCGCCGCGCCCACCACTGCGCTCCAGAAAGCGGCCTGCGGCGGTGTCCGCGCGCGTGGGCGCCACGATCTCGACAAACTGGTGGCCAAAGACAAACAGCGCGTTGGCCAGGCCGTACTTCGCCACCGCCTCGTCGCGGTGACAGACCTCAACGCCAAAAATGCGCCTCACCCACTCGGCGGCTGGCTCAAGCTCGGGCGCAACAAGGCAGATCTGACGCAGGCGCAGCATGGGCGTGGAGCATACGGGCGCCGGTGCAGCACCGACCCCGGGGCTACCCCAACGGCACTGCTGGACAATACGCGGCTGCCCCTGTGCCCACTCCGCATGAACACCGCCACCCAGACCCCTGATCTCGCCCACCACACACCAATGATGCAGCAGTACCTGCGCATCAAGGCCGAGCACCCCGACACGCTGGTGTTCTACCGAATGGGCGATTTCTACGAGCTGTTTTTCGACGACGCACGGCGCGCCAACAAGCTGCTCGACATCACGCTCACCCAGCGTGGCCAGAGTGGTGGCGAGCCGGTGGTGATGGCCGGCGTGCCGGTGCATTCGGTAGAGAGTTACCTCGCCAAGCTCATCAAGCTCGGCGAGCCGGTCGCGATTGCCGAACAGGTGGGCGACGTGGCCACCGCCAAGGGGCCGGTGGAGCGCAAGGTGGTGCGGGTGGTCACGCCCGGCACCGTGACCGACTCGGAGTTGCTGGCCGACAAACGCGACGCACTGCTCTTGGCCGTGTCGCAGCAGACCAAGCGCGGCGTGGTCACCTACGGGTTGGCGTGGCTGGGCCTCTCAAACGGGCAGCTCGGCCTGACCGAATGCCATGAGCGCGAGCTGGCCGGCTGGTTGGCGCGGCTCAATGCGGCCGAGGCGCTGGTTGATCGCGAGCAGGTTCCGGCGGCCGTGGCCCAATCGCGCATCGCGCTCACGAACCGCCCGGCCTGGCAGTTCGACGCCACATTGGGCCAACGCAAGCTGTGCGAGCAGCTCCGTGTGGCCAGCCTCTCCGGCTTCAACGCCCAAGACCTGCAGGTGGCCCAAGCCGCCGCTGCCGCGCTGCTGAGCTACGCCGAGCACACCCAAGGCCAGGCGCTCGCCCACGTGCGCACGCTGACGGTGGAACGCGCCAGCGACCTGCTCGACCTGCCGCCCACCACGCACCGCAACCTCGAACTCACCCAAACACTGCGCGGCGACGACGCGCCCACGCTGCTCTCGCTGCTCGACACCTGCCGCACCGGCATGGGCAGCCGCGCATTGCGCCACTGGCTCACCCACCCGCTGCGCGAACGCCTGGTCGCTACGCAGCGACACGACGCGCTGGAGGTGCTGATCACCCGCTCCCCCGAGCCGCTTCGCGAAGCCTTGCGCCATGTGAGCGACGTGGAGCGCATCACCGCGCGCGTCGCCTTGCGCCAGGTGCGCCCACGCGAGCTGACCGGCCTGCGCGCCACGCTGCAAGGCCTGCCAGCCTTGCGCTCACTGGTGCCCACCGGCCAGGCCTTGCTGCTCGACATGCTGGCCGAGGCGCTGAACCCATCGGCCGCCATCGAAACCTTGCTGCGAACGGCCATCGCCGACGAGCCCGCCGTGCTGCTGCGCGACGGCGGCGTGATCGCCCCCGGCTATGACAAAGACCTCGATGAACTGCGCGGCATCAGCCAGAACTGTGATGCCTACCTGCTCGACCTCGAGGCCCGCGAACGCAGCCGCACCGGCATTGCCAATCTGCGCGTGCAATACAACAAGGTGCACGGCTTCTACATCGAGGTGACCCAGGGCCAGGCGAGCAAGGTGCCGAGCGACTACCAACGCCGTCAGACGCTGAAAAACGCCGAACGTTTCATCACGCCCGAGCTGAAGACGTTTGAAGACAAGGCCTTGTCGGCGCAAGACCGCTCGCTGGCGCGCGAGAAGATGTTGTACGAAGCGGTGGTCGACCAACTGCAAACCCACCTCGACGAACTCAGCGGCCTGGCGCGTGCTCTCGCCAGCCTGGACGCACTCTCGGCCTTGGCCGAACGCGCCACCACGCTCAACTGGTGCCGCCCGCAGTTTGTGCGCGAGCCCTGCATTCACATCGAGGCCGGCCGCCACCCGGTGGTGGAAGCGCGCCTCGCCGAAACCGGCGCGGGCAACTTCATGGCCAACGACTGCCGGCTCGACGCCACCCGCAAGATGCTCGTGATCACCGGCCCCAACATGGGCGGCAAAAGCACCTTCATGCGCCAAGTGGCGCTGATCGTGCTGCTGGCGGCGGTGGGCTCCTTCGTGCCGGCCTCGGCCTGCCGGCTCGGGCCGATCGACGCCATCCATACCCGCATCGGTGCGGCCGACGACCTGGCCAACGCGCAATCGACCTTCATGTTGGAGATGACCGAGGCTGCCGCCATCATCCACAGCGCGAGCGACCAGTCGCTGGTGCTGATGGACGAGATCGGGCGCGGCACCTCCACCTTCGACGGCCTGGCGCTGGCTGGCGCCATTGCGAGCCACCTGCACGAGCGCAACCGCTCGTTCACGCTCTTTGCCACGCACTACTTCGAGCTGACCGAGTTTCCAGTGAAGCACGAGCGCGCGTTGAACGTGCACGTGTCGGCGGCCGAAAGTGGGGATGACATCGTCTTCCTGCACGACATCCAGGCCGGCCCCGCGAGCCGCAGCTACGGCGTGCAGGTGGCGCGGCTGGCCGGCATGCCAGCACCGCTGTTGCGCCAGGCCCGCGCGACGCTCGAAACACTGGAAGCCGAGCGCGTGGCCCGACAGCCGCAGAGCGATCTCTTCGCTGCCGCGCCGGCACC
>JBBRFR010000318.1:0-4855 GCA_038241485.1 Burkholderiales bacterium | reverse complement strand
GGGGGTGCCAGGCTCAAGGCTTGGGCGAAGTGCGCTTGGCTTGCACGGTGATGTCGCCAAGGTCGATGGCGATCACGTTCTTCTTGCCGGGCGCCACCGGCACCACGGCGCGCCAGCGGGCACGCTCCAGTTCGCGGTAGGCGACCATCACGCCGATGAATTTGGTGTCGGGTGACAGCGGCTTGGCGAGCGGGCGGGTCTCGCCGGGGCGCAACACAAACTCTTCACGGCTGACCATTTCGGCGCCGAGCACCGCCTGATCTTTCTCGAACAGCGACACGAAGTCGGCCTGCTCAAACAGCGTGGGCGCTTTCAACTCGAACACACGCACCACCACCGGCGACGGCCGTTTGCGCGAATCGGGGTTGACCTCGGCCGAGGCCACCACTTTGGCGTCGAGCGTTGTCTTGCCGCCACCCAACATGGCGCAACCAGACAGTGCCAAACCGCTCAGCAAGGCCGTGGCGAGCAGCAGGCGGCGGGACAAATGAGACGTTTTGAAGTTTGATTGCATGGATTCCTGAGGCCTTTCAGTTGACCCACATCCATGCGCGTCTCCGTTCGCGCTGAGGTATCGAAGTGCAGCGCAGGGCTTCGATACCTCAGCCCAAACGGTCTCAGGCGGGGCCGTCAGCAGAATAGCGGTGACACCTGGGCACGCAGCGTGACTAAGGTAATCCGGCTCACCACGCCTGCATCACAGGGTTGACGAAGGTCAGTTGGAAGCCCCGCCCTGCAGGCATACGCTTGTGGCATGAAACAGCTGACCTGCTTGGTGTTTGCCCTTGCCGCGGCGGCGAGCTTGGTCGGCTGTGCTTCCAAACCAACAGCCGCCCCGAGCCAAGCTGCCGAGCCACCTGTGGCCCAGGCCACCGCCCCCGACAAGAAGCTCTCGAACACGCCACCCGCCAAGACCGGCCCCAAGCTGCCGAGCGAGGTGCGCACGCGCAACGCCATGTTCAAGCTCACCTCGTACGACGAGCTGCCGGGCTGGCAACAAGACGACATGCGTGCCAGCTGGAGCGCCTTCCGCAACTCGTGTGACGTGCTTCAAAAGCGCGAAGACTGGCGCGAGATCTGCACTGCCGCGAAAACCGTGCCGCCCAACAGCCGCGCCATGCGCAGCTTCTTCGAGAGCCGCTTCACGTTGCTGCGCATCTTGCACACCGACTCACGCGGTGATGGCGAGGTCACCGGCTACTTCGAGCCACTGCTCGAAGGCCAGGCGCAGCGTGATGGTGAATTCAACACCCCGGTGATGGGTGTGCCGCGCGACCTCTACACCATCGACTGGTCGCGCGTGCCCGCGGCGCAACGCCGCTCAGTGGTGCGCGTCAAACCCGAGGGCAACCTGCTGCTGCCGGCCCAGCCGGGTGATGCCGCCAGCTACCCGCTCGACCTGCGCCGCTTTGTGCTCGACGACCGCGACCGCCGCCTGCGCCTGCGCCTGGTCGGTGCTGCCGGCAGCCCCACCGCGCGTGTCGACGCCTACTACACCCGCGCCGAACTCGAAGCACTGGGCTTGCCGCAAGGCATCAACGCACCGGTGGTGACCTGGGTCAACGACCCGCTGGCGTTGTATGCCATGCAGGTGCAAGGCTCGGGCCGGGTGCGCATGCCCGACGGGCAAATCCTGCGGCTGCAATACGCCGAGCAAAACGGCCACCCTTTCAAGCCGCTGCGGGTCACGCCCAAGGCCAAAGTCGTGGTGGCCACACGCGGCCTTGGCGGCAGCGTCGCCGACAAGGCCGATGAGTTCGAGATCGAAGGTGATTCACCCGCAGATGCTGAAACCGACCCCCCCGTGCTGACCCGCGGCGTGACGAATGCCCAACGCGCCCCTGCAGCCAAGCCTGCCGGCCACGACCCGCTGGTCGACGAGTTGCTAAAAGGCGCGCGCAAACCCGCCGCGCCAGGCAGGCCGCAAGCGGCGGTGGCTGGCAAGGCCAAACCTTCGGTGGCGGGGCGACTCTCGTCCGACCCCAGCTATGTGTTCTTCAAAACCGTGCCCGAGCGCCCGTCGACCGAAGGCCCACAAGGCGCGCTGGGTGTGCCGCTGACCCCCGGCCGCTCGGTGGCCATCGATCCGCGTGTCACGCCGCTCGGCTATCCCGTCTTCCTCAGCGCCCCGGCGCCCGCGGGCTCCAACATCTCGATGCAGCGCCTGGTGTTTGCGCAAGACACCGGCGGCGCCATTCGCGGCGCGGTGCGGGCCGACTACTTCTGGGGCTTTGGCAACGAGGCTGGGCAGATGGCACGCGCCACCCGTCACCGAGGCCAGATGTGGGTGCTGCTGCCGACCGCCGAAGCCAGCCGCCTGGCCACCAGCAAACTGGTCACGCGCGGCGTGTCGCTGGGCGGCGAGACGGAGAACTCGTGCCTGGTGCCCGACGGCGAGTTTTGCTCCGAGGCAGACTGAGAGGGTGAGAGCAACTCATTCATCTCATGACAGAGAAGGGAAAAGATCCATGCCATTCGTGAATATACAAATCACACGTGAAGGTGCCACTGCAGCACAAAAGGCCGAGCTGATTGCCGGCGTGACCGAGCTGCTGGTGAAAGTGCTCAACAAGAACCCGGCCACCACCTTCGTGATCATTGACGAGGTGGACACCGACAACTGGGGCATCGGCGGCAAGCCGGTCACCGAGCTGCGGCGCCTAGCGAAAAGCGGGCCCGGCTGACCGCCGGCAGAGCGGCTGTCCTACAGCCGGCGGGCTTGCCCATGCGCACCATGGGGTGATGTACGCCCAACCCGACGACCCCTTCCATTCCCCATGGCCTGAGCGCCGCCGATTGGCCTGGCGCTTCTCGCTGCTGGGCGGCGCACTGGTTCTGCTGACTGCCCTGGTTTACCTCGTGCTGCTGCTGCGGGCGTCGCCAGATGCTGCCGAGCTGCGAGAGGCTGAAGCGGCACGACCCTCGGTTCTGATGTCGGCCAACGGCGAGGTGCTCACCACCTTTGGACGCGCCCAGCAACAACACGTGACGCTGGTCGAGATATCGCCGCACGTGGTCAGCGCCCTGATCGCTACCGAAGACCGGCGCTTCCGCGAGCACCACGGTGTGGATTTGCGGCGCACGGCCGCTGCCATGTTCCAAACCGCCACCGGCAGCCTACAGGGCGGCTCGACCCTCACGCAGCAACTGGCGCGCAACCTGTTTCCGCAAGAGATCGGGCGCAGCCGCTCGCTGCACCGCAAGCTGAAAGAGCTGGTCACGGCGCTGCGCATCGAGCGGCACTACAGCAAGGATCAGATCCTCACGATCTACCTCAACACCGCGCCATTTCTCTACAACGCGGTGGGCATCGAGATGGCGGCCCGCACCTACTGGGACAAGCCGGCCGCTGAGCTGTCGGCCCTGGAGAGTGCCACCTTGGTGGGCATGCTCAAGGGGCCGCACTACTACAACCCGGTGCTGTTCCCCGAGCGTGCGCTCAAGCGCCGCAACCTGGTGCTGAGCCAGATGCTCAAGCAGCGCAGCCTGCCCGAAACCGAATACCGCAAGCTGATCACGCAGCCGGTGCGAGTCACGCTGACCCGGCAGGCCGAAAACCTCGGCAGCGCGCCCCACTTTGCCGCCCACGCCCGCAAGTGGCTGCTGGAGTGGGCCGAAACCCACGAGCAAGACCTTTACGCCGACGGGCTGGTGATCGAGACCACGCTCGACACTCGCTTGCAGCGTGCCGCCGAGCAGGCGGTGCAAAAGCAAGCCGAGTCGCTGCAGCGGGTGGCCGATGTCGAGTGGAGCGTGGCCAGCTTGGCCGCCACCTCCGGCGGCCTGGACAGCTATGCCCAGCGCAGCGGCAAGGCCCTGCCCTTCGCCCATTTCTGGAAACAGCGCGGCGACCTGCTGGCCTCGGCGGTACGCGACACGCCTGCTTTTCGCAAAGCCGTCGAAGGTGGGGCAAGCGACGCTCAGGCCTTGCAAGAGCTGATGGCGGACACCGCCTGGGTGGCACGCCTGAAGGCGCAGAAAACGCGGCTCGAAGCCGGCCTCGTGGCCATGGACCCGAGCACCGGCGAAGTCAAGGCCTGGGTGGGCAGCCGTGACTTCAACCTCGAGCAGTACGACCACGTGGCCCAGGCCGAGCGCCAGCCAGGCTCCACCTTCAAGCCCTTCGTGTATGGCGCCGCGCTCGAGAGCGGCCTGCGCCCGGAGCACGCCTATGTTGACCAGGCGGTTGCGATACGACATGGCACCAACGCCGTTTGGCGACCCACCGACATGTCGGGCCCGAGCGGCAACACCATGAGCCTGCGCGATGGCTTGGTGTTTTCCAAGAACACCATCACCGCGCAGGTGATGCGAGACGTGGGTGTCACGCGGGTGGTGGCATTGGCCAAGGCGGCGGGCGTGGATCAGAGCAAGCTCGACCCGGTGCCCTCACTCGCGCTGGGTACCAGCCCGGTGACGCTGCTGGAGATGGTCAACGCCTACGCCACCATCGCCAACGAAGGCCAGCACCACAAGCCACTGTTCGTGAAACGCATCCGCGACCGCCACGGCCGCGTGCTCGCCGAATTTGGCTCGCCCACGCGGCGCGCTATGTCGGCCGCCTCGGCCGTGGAGCTGATGGACATGATGCGCGGCGTGGTCTCGCAAGGCACGGGCACCATGGTCAAAACACGTTTTGGCATCGTCGCCGACATCGCCGGCAAAACCGGCACCACCCAGAACAACACCGACGGCTGGTTCATCCTGATGCACCCGCAACTGGTGGCCGGCGCCTGGGTTGGCTTCAACGATTCGCGCGTGACCATGCGCAGCAACTATTGGGGCCAGGGCGGGCACAACGCTGTTCTGCTGGTGGGTGACTTCTTTCGCGACACGCTCAAGGCCGGCCTGATCG
>JBBRFR010000317.1:0-4879 GCA_038241485.1 Burkholderiales bacterium | reverse complement strand
CGGGGGTTGCGCGCATTGTTGGCAAGGAGCGCGCCCCTGCGCGCGAACGCCAACAGTGCGTGCAACAACCCGTTATGTGAACTCGTGCAGCGAGTTCCCCCGCAGTGACTGCCAGGTTGTGCCCGGCTCGATGCCGGGCGCAGCCTGCTCTCGTGGCTCCGCGCGCAGCGCCTGGCCTTGAGCGTCCGTGCTCGACGCGCAGCCGGTGGCGTCCGGCACGTCGACGCGCACAAGTTCAGCGGCGTGCCCTCGGCGCGTCCGCTGCAACGGCGTCGGCGCCATCGTCGCCAGCGTCCTCGCCTTCGCGTTCAATCGCACCCAGGAGCGCTTCGCGCGCCTCATCGAGGCTCGGGCCACTCACCGGCGTTTGCGTGTCTCTGTGCCGCTGCAATCGGCTCGGGTGCGTCGCCCGGTGCACCGCGAGCAGCTTGTCGATGCTGACGTGCGTGTAGATCTGCGTCGTGCCGATGTCCGCGTGCCCGAGCATGGCCTGGATGAAGCGGATGTCGGCGCCGCCTTCGAGCATGTGCGTCGCGCAGGCGTGGCGCATCAGGTGCGCGCTGCCGGTCTTGTGCACGCCCGCGAACTCCATGTAGCGCTTGACCTTGTCGGAGACGTAGTTCGCTTGCACGGGCTCGCCGTAGTCGGTGAGGAACAAGGCTTGCGTGTCGTTGGTGAGCAGCTGCGGCCGGGCTTCGGTGAGGTACTTGTCGAGCCAGGCCATCGCACGCTCTCCCAGCGGCACCACGCGCTCTCGTCCACCCTTGCCGTGGCGCACCCACAGCAGCCCGCGCGTGAGGTCGGCGTCGTACACCGCCGTGCCCACGATCTCCATGCGGCGCAGGCCGGTGGCGTAGAGCACTTCGAGCATGGTGCGATCCCTGAGCCCTTGCACCGTGCCAGGCTCGGCCTCGGCGAGGATGGCTTCGACTTCCTGAACGCTCGGCACCGAGCGCGGCAAGCGCTTGGGTTGTCTCGGTAGGTCGAGGTCGGCCGCAGGATTGGCCAGGATGTGGTGCTCGCGGCTCAGCCAGCGGAACCAGGTCTTCAAGGGCGCGAGGTACTGGTACTGCATGCCGATGCTCAGGGCCGCACCGCTGTCTTTGCCATCTGTCTTGCGCCAGTAGAAGAGGAAGCGCTGGTAGCGCTCCAGCATGGGCTTGGTGATCTCGCGTGGGTCATCAAGCCCGCGCTCGTCGGCCCAGCGGATGAAGCGGCGCAGGTGCTGCCGCCGCGCGCTCACCGTGCTGGCGCTGTAGCCGGTCACCAGCATCCACTCGAAGTGCTCTTCCATGTAGCGCGTCAGCCGGTTGTGCGCCAGGTCGTCGGACTCCTTGCGTTTGCCGCCCGTGGGCTTCACGGCCGAGGGCTTGCGCGTTTTGATGCGCTGACCGGCGCGCGGCACGTCAAGCCCCAGCGGCTAAAGAAGCGACCTTCACGGCCTGCGGGTACGGCGTGCGTTTGCGCGGCGGCGTGGAGCAGTGTTCTTTGCTGGTGCTTGGGGTTGATTCGTCGCCACCCCGCATGCTTGCTGGCTCTGCGGCCGATTCTTCAACCCGCAACATGCCCGCAACCGGGCCGCTATCGCCCCGCAAACGCCCCGCGACTTGGGTGCCTGAACCCCGCGACTTCTCAGTCGTAGCCGCATCCACCAACGCCTTGAGTTCGTCCACGTCGATCAAGCCCGCCACCTGCGCGCGTGCCTCGGTGGCGTCCACCTCATAGGCCAGCTCGTAGACGTACTTTCCGCCCGCGCCTTCGCGGTGCGTCATCACGTATTCGAGTTCGACCAGGCGCTCCAGGTGCATGCGCAATTGCGTGTCACCCCAGGCGATAGCCTCGCGCAGTGCGCGGCGGCTGAAGCGGATGTCGGTGCGCTTGAGCTTGAGCGACAAGCACTCGGCGCGCACGTACCCATCGACGAGTTTCAAGAGCCGGCGCGTCTGCGGCGGCAGCTCGTCCAGGCTGCGCCCGAGCACGTCATGGGCGATGCGGTTGGCCAACGCTATGTCGGCCAGCGTCGCTTCGATGTACTCAATGCGTTGTTCACCTCGCTGTGCCGTCTTCACTGCGCGCTGGTGCTGGTGGATGAAGGCAATCGTGTCGATGAGGGTGAGGTATTTCTCATGATCGCGGCGCAAGCGCGTCGTCTGGTCAGGGAAGGTCAGGAAGCGCGCGTAGGGGTTCAACACGTCCAAGGGCTTGAGCAACCTTTGCGCGTTCTGGTGCAGCGCAATCAAGTCGCGGCGCTCTCGGTTGGCCAGCATGCCTTCGAGCGTGCGCCTTGCACGCTGGCGCTCGTGGATCGCACGCGTTTGCTCGCGGCCTTCGTCCACCGCCAGCACCAGGCATCGGTTCATCAGCTCTTCGTCGAGGTCACGCGCGGTCGTCGTGAACAGAAGAGCCACCGGGCCTTCAACGCGGTATTGCTGCGTGATGAGGTTGCCCGACTGGGGGTCTTTGCCGGTGCTGGCGATGGTGAGTTCGCCTTCGGACTGCAAGAGCTTCAAGGCGTAGCTGGCACGGCTCGCGCCCTCTTCTTCAACGATGGCCAGCGCCTTGTGCTTGAGGTTGGTCTCTCCCATGTAGAAGAGGCTTTGGCCAGTCATCGCCGAGTACTTCACCTTTTCCTCGTCGGGCACGAAGGCGAGCACGGCATCCATCAAGCTCGATTTACCGGCCGCGCTCGATGACTGGATCACCACACCCAGCGGCTTGTCGAGCTTGCGGCTCACCGCTGCCAGGTAGCCCACCAGCTTGTTCGTTTCCTCACCGACCAGGCCGCAGGCTGCGTAGTCGGCCAGGATGCGTTCGATCAGCTCGGGCGACTTGAGCAAGGCCATCGCGGCTTGGCGTTCGGCCTCGTCCATCTGCGGCTGCGGCTCGGCCGTCAGCGTCTTGGCAATCGTCTCGTCTTGCAGTTGCTCCAAGGCCAGCAGCACGCGCCCCAGGTCGGCCTTCAAGATGCGCTCATCGACGCCGATCTCTGGCGATGCTTGCGCCATGTAGTGGCTGCGCTGCTTGGCGCTGTAGAGGTCGAGCGTGTCGACGTGGAAGGCTTCCCCGCTGCCCACCATCAGGTTCACCTTGAGCACGTCCACCGCCAGGTTCTTGGCCAGGCCGCGCACGCGGTAGCGGCGTGCGTCTTTGCCCTCGCCCAGCGTGAGCGTCACTTCGCGCCCCTGCTCACGCTCCTTGACCTCGATGGGCAACGCATGCGCCGTCGTCGGCATCGGGCTCGCAGGCAAGGGGTCGGCGGCTAAAGAAGGAACAGCCTGCGCCTGTGTCTGTGCCTCGGGCACCTCTTCTTTAGCCGCTGGCTCGATGACGGGCGCAGCCATCGGCTGCGCTGGCGCGGCTCCCTTGCCGAGCCACACGGCCTTGCGGATCAGCAGCCCCAGCGACTTCGCCGCAGGCTGCAGCTTCAATGCGTACTCGTTGGCGTCCATGCCCTTGGGGAACTGGATGCGGAAGCATTCGATGTCTTCACTCATCAAGCGCTCGGCCACCTTGGCCGCTCCGCGTTCGCCCGCGTCGTCGCGGTCATACGCAATCAAGACGCGTTCGGTGCCGTGACGCTTGAACGCGGCCACGTGTTCTTCGGTGAAGCCTTCGATGCCGTAGGCGCTCGTCACGTTGCGGTAGCCAGCGCACCAGAAGGTCATGGCATCGATCAAGGCTTCGCAGAGGATGATTTCCTTCGATGCCATCAGTGCGGCCACGTTGAACACACCACGCCCGCGGCCTTCGCGCGTGGGCAGGTACAGGTGCTTGGGCGTGCCCGCGCGCAGGTTGTCCAAGAGCTTGCGGCCGTAGACCTCGACCACGCTACCCGCTTCGTCGAGCACCGGCACGATCAGCGAGCCGCTGAAGTGCTCGTGGCCGCTCTCACGGTACAGGCCGATGCGCTGCAAGCGCGCACGGATGTCGGCACCGGCCTTGCGGTTCTTGTCGGGCAGGCGCAAGCCCAGCGTGCGGTCAGCCACGCCCAGGCGGAAGCTGCTCACCAGCTCGGGATGAGCCAGGCCGCGCGCCGCCAGGTAGGCCAACGCATCGGGCGCAGCCTGCAAGCGCTCTTGGTAGTAGCCCACCGTCTGGTTCAAGAGTGCCTGGTCGTCGGCATCGAAGGCGACCGGCGCAGTCAGAGCCTTGACACTGCTGGATGCCGGCACGCGCACCGTGCCGCCGTCTTTAGCGGCTAAAGACGAGACGCCTTCGCGCAGTTGCTCCACCGCATGCCGGAACGAGACGCCGCGCAGCTTCATCACCCAATCAATCGGGCCACCGGCCGCGCCACACCCGAAGCAGTGCCACAGGTTCTTCGACGGCGTCACCACCAGGCTGGCCGTGTCGTCTTCGTGGAATGGGCAGCGTGCAATCCAGTCTTTGCCCGATTTCTTCAGCTCAAGCCCCGCAGCCTCGACCAGGCGCTCCACGGCCACCTCGTTCTTCAGCCGCTCGATCTCTGCTTCGGGAATGCGTGCCATACCGTTCTCCGTATTCCCCGGCTATACGCTGGGTTGCTAAACAATCTGAAGGACGGCACACTATACATCGTGTGTATATGAATCAACGCAGAGGCTTCTATGACCCACTTTGCCTTCCTAGACTCGACCCATCGCAAGGGGAGTTTCTCGATGGGTAAGCGCATTCAGGTCGGCGTGGCGGCCAAGACAAGCAAGGCGGCTAAGGAAGAAGCAGCAAGCTTTGGTGAGCGGCTGGCCAGCTTGCGCAAGGCGGCTGGCTTTACGCAGATCGAGCTGGCGGCTGAGCTGGGGGTTTCTCAGCGCATGGTGGCCTACTCCGAGAGCCCGGCGGCCACGCCGCCGGCCAACCTGCTGCCGCAGATCGCGGCGGCGCTGGGGGTGTCGATCGATGA
>JBBRFR010000316.1:0-4885 GCA_038241485.1 Burkholderiales bacterium | reverse complement strand
ATGGTGGGCGGCTCGTCGGTGGGGGGGCGTGCATCTTATCGAGGGTGGCCGCGATAATCCTGCGCATGACTGCGACCTTCAAACCGCCCTCTGATGCCATGCCTGAGTGCGAGCTGTGCCAGCAGCCCGGCGGCCAACTTGTGTGGGCGCGTGATGCCTGGCGCGTGATCCGCGTCATCGACGCCGACTTTCCCGCCTTCTACCGCGTGATTCACCACCACCATGTGGCCGAGTTCACCGACCTGCCCGAGCCGCAGCGCCTGCGCTGCATGCAGCTTGTGGGCACGGTGGAGCGGGTGCTCATCGAGCACCTGCAGCCGACCAAGATCAACCTCGCCGCATTCGGCAACATGGTGCCGCACCTGCACTGGCACGTGATCGCGCGTTTTGGGTGGGACAGCCATTTCCCGCAGCCGGTCTGGGGCGCGCGCCAGCGCGAGGTGCAGCCACCGGCCGCTGACCGTCTGGTCGGCAGCCTGAGCGAGCTCGACGCGGCCGTGGTGGCTGCGTTGAACGGCGTTTGATTCAGGCCTTGGCTACACTGACCCTTCCACTTGCCGCCCCATCATGTCCGGACTCAGCGCCCAAACCCCCCAGCCGACGGCGATCACCGTGCACCAACAATCGCGGGTGCTGGAGGTGGGGTTCTCGGATGGGCGCCAGTTCCGCATCCCGTTCGAACTGATGCGCGTTTATTCGCCATCGGCCGAAGTCAAGGGTCACGGCCCGGGGCAAGAGGTGCTGCAGACTGGCAAGCGCATGGTTGAGGTCGTGGCGCTGGAGCCGGTGGGCAACTACGCCGTGCAACCCACGTTCTCCGACGCCCACAACACCGGCATCTTTTCGTGGGATTACCTCTACTTCCTCGGCTCGCAAGAGGCCGACCTGTGGCGGCAATACGAAGCCCGATTGCAGCAAGCTGGCGCAAGCCGCGACCACGCCATGCCCGCACCTGCGGGCTCTGCCTGCGGGCACGACCACTGAATACAAGGCAGCACTGACCATGAGCGGCACCCATTTCGGTTTTCAGTCTGTCGACGAATCAGAAAAAGCCACGCGTGTGCGCGGCGTGTTCGACTCGGTCGCCTCGCGCTACGACGTGATGAACGATCTCATGTCGATGGGCCTGCACCGCGCCTGGAAGGCTTACACCGTGGCGGTGGCTGCGCTGCGCGAAGGTGACAAGGTGCTCGACATCGCAGGGGGCACGGGCGACCTGGCGCGCGCGTTCGCGAAGAAGGTTGGCCCGCGTGGCACCGTCGTTCACACCGACATCAACGAAGCCATGTTGCGCCAAGGCCGGGAGCGATTGCTCGATGAAGGTTTGGCCTTGCCGACCTCCATCTGCGACGCCGAATCATTGCCGTTCGCCACCGGCAGCTTCGACCTCGTGAGCGTCGCTTTCGGCTTGCGCAACATGACCCACAAAGACAAGGCACTGGCCGAAATGAGCCGTGTGCTGCGCCCCGGTGGCCGACTGCTGGTGCTGGAGTTTTCGAAGGTTGCCGCGCCGCTGGAAAAGGCCTACGACTGGTACTCGTTCAAGGTGCTGCCGCGCATCGGCCAATTGGTGGCCGGCGACGCTGACAGCTACCGCTACCTGGCCGAATCCATCCGCATGCACCCCGGCCAGCAAGAGCTCAAGGCCATGATGAAAACGGCCGGCTTCGGCCATGTGGATGTGCACAACTTCAGCGCCGGGGTGGTGGCGCTGCACGTGGGCATCAAGTGTTAGTGATCTGATTCGTGCCGCGGCCAATGCCCTGGTACTCGAAGCCCAGCGCCTTCATCAACGCCGGCTCGTAGAGGTTGCGCCCGTCGAACACGACGGGCTGCTTGAGCAGGCTCTTGATCTGCTCGAAGTCGGGGCTCTTGAACTCGCGCCATTCGGTGAGGATCAACAAGGCGTCGGCGCCCTCCAGCGTGCTCACCACGTTGTCGACGATGCTCAGTGCCTCGACATGGCTCAGCACGCGGTGCGCCTCTTCGGCGGCGGCCGGGTCGTAGGCCACGATGGTGGCGCCCATGCGGGCAAGTTTTTCAATGACATCGCGGCTGGGCGCGTCTCGCATGTCGTCGGTGTTGGGCTTGAAGGCCAGGCCCCACATGGCGAAACGGCGGCCACGCAGGTCGGAGCCGAAGCGGGCCACGACCTTGTCGACCAGCACCGTTTTTTGCCGCGCATTGGCGCGGTCGACGGCGTTGAGCACCATCAGGTCGATGCCGTATTCCTTGCCGGTGCGCATCAGCGCATTCACGTCTTTCGGGAAGCAGGAGCCGCCGTAACCCGTGCCGGCGTAGAGGAACTGGTAGCCGATGCGCGGGTCGCTGCCGATGCCCTTGCGCACGAGCTCGATGTCGGCGCCGACCTTCTCGGCCAGCAGCGCCAACTCGTTCATGAAGCTGATGCGGGTGGCGAGCATCGAGTTGGCCGCGTACTTGGTGAACTCAGCGCTGCGCACGTCCATCACCAACAGCCGCTCGTTGCTGCGGATGTAGGGCGCATAGAGTGCGCGCATCAGCAGCACGGAGCGTTCGTCGTCGGCGCCGACGACGATGCGATCCGGGCGCATGAAGTCTTCAACGGCCGCACCTTCTTTCAGAAACTCCGGATTGGAGACCACGGCGAAATCAACGGTCTTGCCGCGCTTGGCCAGCTCTTCGGCGATGGCGGCCTTGACCTTGTCGGCCGTACCGACTGGCACCGTGCTCTTGTCGATCACGACCTTGTAGTCGGTCATGTAGCGGCCGATGCTGCGTGCCGCGGCCAGCACGTACTGCAGGTCGGCCGAGCCGTCTTCGTCGGGCGGCGTGCCGACCCCGATGAACAGCATGGTGCCGTGGTTGACGGCGCGTTCGACATCGGTGGTGAACTGCAGCCGGCCTGCGCTGACGTTGCGCTGGACGATCTCTTTCAGGCCCGGCTCGTAGATCGGGATGCCGCCGTCATTGAGCACTTGGATCTTCTTCGCATCCAGATCGAGGCAGACCACGTGGTTGCCCATCTCGGCCAGACAGGCGCCTGTCACCAGACCCACGTAGCCCGTACCGATGATCGTTACCTTCATTCTTCGTTCTCCGTGAAATTATTCGCAAGCCTTGCGCCGGCTTGCAGGCCATGCGCATTCGTCGTTGATGGGTGGGGCATTGTGATGGGTTCGGCATTGTCGAACTACCGCAATCGCGGGGTTCGCTGGCCGATACCCGATGTCTACAATTCAAGAGCGTCGAGAGACGCAAGAGACGCGAGTGATTGCCGGATGTTGCCAGCAAGCGCCTACAGCGCCTCCCCCTTGGACAGAGGGTTTCTCGCGCCAGACTCTCGCTGGCGAGGCGAATGCCTCGTTCCGGCCCCTGACGCGACAGTGGGCCGATCAACCTGAAAGCCGAAATGCCTGTGAAGCCGAACCGATACCTGTTGATTTCGCCGTGCCGCAACGAAGCCGACTTCATGCGCCAGACGCTCGACACCGTGATCGGCCAGTCGCTTCGGCCCGCCAAGTGGGTGATCGTCGACGATGGTTCGACCGACGAGACCCCGGCCATCCTGGCCGAGTACGCCCAACAACACGAATGGATCGAGATCGTGACGCGCGCCGACCGCGGGCATCGGGCGGTGGGCCCCGGAGTGATCGACGCGTTTTACTCCGGCTACTCGACCATCCATCCCGACGATTTTGATTACCTCTGCAAACTCGACCTCGACCTGAACTTGCCCCCGCGCTACTTCGAGATCCTGATCGAACGCATGGTGGCCAACCCGCGCATCGGCACCTGCAGCGGCAAGGCCTACCTCATGCGCGAGGGGGAGCTCATCAGCGAACGGCATGGCGACGAAAACTCGTTGGGCATGACCAAGTTTTACCGGGTCAACTGCTTCAAGGATATTGGCGGCTTCGTTCGCGAGGTCGGCTGGGACGGGATCGACGGCCACAAGTGCCGCATGAAGGGCTGGACGGCGATCAGCTGGGACGAGCCGGCCTTGCGCTTCGTACACCTGCGGGTGATGGGCGCCAGCCACAAGGGCATCTACACCGGCCGCTTTCGCCAGGGTTACGGGCAGTACTACATGGGCACGGGCTTCTGGTTCCTGGCGGCCAGCGTGTTGTCTCGCCTGAACCAAAAACCATATGTTTTTGGGCAATTGAGTGTGCTTTGGGGCTGGATCTGGAGTGCTTTGCAAGGCAGGCCGCGTTATCACGACCCCGAGTTCAGGCAGTTTCTGAGGGGTTACCAACGGCGAGCCTTGCTGGTCGGCAAAAAGCGTGCGACCGAGGAGTGCTCCAAAAACGGTACACCGGGCACGCCGCTGACGCCCTAGGCCATCCGGGGCTACCCTGAAGCAGCCGCCCCTCGGCGTGCGGGTTAGCCCTTTGAGCTTGCTTACCACTTGCGACAATTGCGCCGTTTCACGGCCACAGTCTGCCCGGAAAATGTCTGCCAGTTTGCCGTAGGGGACCACGGTGCATGGCGTCATGACGATTCTGGTCACGAAACCGGCCCCAACCGCCCGGCATACAACCTGCAGCATCTGCTGACAGACAGGCCTGTGACGAGCGGAACGGACCATGACAGCAAGCAACAACCAACTGAATTTGACGAAGCTCTGGCTCTCCGTGGCGGCTGTGGCCGTGTTGAGCGGCTGCGGTGGCGCTGGCAACGAAGAGATTGTTGGCTCGCCGATCAACCCGCCGCCGCCCATCGGTTCGCCCTTGCCGGTCCCCACGCCGCCGGCTCCGGCTCCGGCCCCACCAGCACCGGCACCAGCACCAGCACCAGCACCAGCACCAGCACCAGCACCAGCACCGGCACCGGCACCGGCACCGGCACCGGCACCGGCACCAGCACCAGCACTCACAGCTGAGCCCGGATCGACAAATATGAA
>JBBRFR010000315.1:0-4886 GCA_038241485.1 Burkholderiales bacterium | reverse complement strand
GGTTGTCGGCCGCGAGGCCCTGGGTCACGAGCACCGTTTTGGCGTCGAGCGGCTGCACCGTCACCGGCTGCGGCAGGTAGCGTTCGGCGCTGAGCTTGATGTAGACCACGGTTTCATTCGCGCTGTTGCGCACCAGTGCCTCGGCGGGCAACACCACGCCTTGCAACTGCTGCTTGGTCAGGGTCAGAACGGTGACCGATTGGCCCACGGCCAGGCCGAGGTTTTGAGCCCCGTTGGCCTGCGCGCGAAAGGTGATCGGAATGCGCCCGTCGCGCAGCGTGCGCGCAGCGCCCACCACCCGCAGCGTCACACCCTCTACACCGGCCAGCGTGGCCGATGCGATCTTCGCGGCCAAGGTTGCATCTGCCGTGGTGGCTTCGACCATCAACCGTTGTGGATCGATGATGTCGAACAGCACGTCTTTGGCGTCGACCACCTGGCCGTTGAGTGCATTCGCCTGGGCGATGACGCCGGAGACTGGTGCCACCAGGGTTTCGCGCGAGCGGATGCTGCCGCCAACTGCGCTCTCGCGCTGGCGCAGGCTCGCAAGCTCGGTGCGGGCGGCCTCGATGTCTTTGGTCGGCACGGTGCCTTCGAGCGATTCGAGGCGCTGAAGGCGTTGCTCCGCGATGGTTCTGCTGGCACGCAGCTCCGAAGCCTCCGAGCGCTGGTTGGCTTCGGCGAAGGGTTCTGATTGGTATCGCAGGTAGGCCAGCACCTGGCCTTTGCGCACCGCCTCACCGGCCACGGGCAGGCCCTTCGGCCCGGGTTCGATTCGGCCCCCGTAAACCGCCTGCACCCGGCCACCGGCATTGGGGTCGACAACCACCTGGCCGGGCAGCTGCACGCTGGCAGCGGCGGCCGTCTGGGGTGCCAGCTGGGTGCGTATGCCCATGCGGCGCTGCGCGAGCTTGGGCGCATTGACGCTGCCATCGGGCAGGCGCATCAAGCCCGATGCGCGGGGCGTTGCGCTGGGCCCATCAAGGTGTTCGCCATTGGGGCCATGCGCGCCGGGCCCCGCTTCGGCCAAGCCGGCGAGCGCACCGCTCAGCAAGAGCAGCGCTGCAGCGTTTCTCATGTGAAACAAGCGCGTCATGGCGACACCTCCAGTTGGCTCTGCCGGCTGCGGCGCCGTTGCCAAAGAGCGGCTCCGACCCCCAGCAGCACCAAGCCGCCGGCGATCCATGCGAAGCGTGCCCCACCACCGTGCCCATGTGCGTCGTCATGTCCGGCGGCATCAACCGCTGCGCTGACACGCAGGGTGCCTTCCAGCAAATCGCTCTCCTTTCCGGCGATCAAGGTGATGACCAGCGGGTGGTCGCCCGGCTGACCCAAGGCTTTGAGCAGCGCGGGGTCGTCAACCGCATAGTCACCGTTGTCAGCCTGGAATTTGGCGATCGCCTTGAGCGTGCCGGACTCCAGCTCGACCTTCGCGTCGAGCACGGGCTCGTTGGTTTGATAACGATCGATCAAGATCGACAGTGCCCCACCGCTCAGCGTGGCCACCAGCTCGAAATCTTCAGACTGGGCCTCCATCTTGGGCGCGGCATCGGTGCCGCTCGTGGCTGTCGCTGTCATCGCGGCCGGCCCATCCAAGTGCTCGCCGTTCGGGCCATGAGCGCCGGGCCCAGAGATGGCAGGCGCGGCCATGGCCATCAGGCACAGCAACGTGGTGATCGTGCGCGTGGCACGTGCAATGAGATTCATGGTGTGACCCCGAGGGATTGTTGAAGTCGAGCGCGCGCAAGCCCGAGCGCGGCGCGTTGCCGGGCGAAAGCGCCCACGGCTTGTGAGTTGACGTCGAGCGCACGCAACAGGTCGGGCAACGCCGTCTCGCCGGCACGAAACGATTTGTCCAGCAGCTGGGTTCGTTCTTGCAGAAGTTCGGCTCGCAGCCGGGCGCTGGCAAGCTGCTGCTCTGCCGATACAACGGCTTGGCGAGCCGTGCGCAGCTCGAGCGCGTGGCGCTGGGCCAGGCGCTCTGAGTGAATGCGCGCGGTTTCCACAGCGGCCAGCGCCACGGCCTCCTGGGGGCTGCGTTCTGCGTCGGCACCGAATGGAACGCGCAGCGTGATGCCAACGCTGTTCTCGCGCGCCTGCTGGTCGCCAGGGCGATCTTGCTTCCAGCTCAAGCCCACCTCGGGTGATTCACGTTTCGATCGGCGCTGGCTTTCGAGGTTGGCCTGTGCCCGCTCGACTTCCAGTTGGGCCAGCGCCAGTTCGGGGTGGTCGGGGGCGGTGGCCATCGTCGCGGGCTCGCTCGGATCGCCCACCACAACCAGGCCCGTCAAGGCCTCCCATTGCATCGCCGCGTGGGCCGTGCGCTGCTGCAGATCATTCAATGCGGCTTCGGCATTCAGCGCTTCGGCGCGGGCGACAAGCGCATCGGCTCGCGCCAGATCCCCCGCACGCACACGGCGATCAACGTCCGTGCTGATCGACTGAAGAAGGCGCAGTTGTTCTCGAGCGGCAGCCAGCTCGGTATCGAGAGCCGTCAACGCCCAGGCGGCCTCGCGCACCTCACCCGAGACGCGCCATCGCGCGGCGCGCTGCGCTGCGCGCGCCACCGCCACGTCGGCGCTGGCTGCCGTTTGCAGTGCCGAGCGCTGGCCGGGCATCCAGAGCGGAACGGAGACGCCAAGCTCGGTTTCGCTGGCGCCGAAGCGGCCGTTGCGCCGCGACGCTTCAGCGCTGGGCGCCTTGGGCGTCCACGACGACGCTGCAGACTGCCGCGCCAGCGCGATTTGTTCTTGGCCCCGCGCCTCTTGAGAGGCGACAGCGCGCTGCCACGCTGCCTCCACGGCCTGTGCCAGGGAAGGCGCAGGCGCCGAGTTGATTTGTGCCATGACGGAGGCACAGGCCGTTGCGCCGGCAAGAAGCCAAGGGGCAGCCCAACGATGAGGTTTCAAGTTCGTACTCGCCGCACAGGCAGCTGCAGGCAGCTGCGACCACACAGTTCCGGCGCACTGCTGTGCGCCGGGCCGATCAGGTGATCAGCAAGACAACCTGGGGGGTCGTCGTGGCCCTTCGAGGAACGGAGTCGCGAGTGGTTGGTGCGGGTAGCCACCGGCGTCGACCACCCGGGCCACCACGGCCACCCAATCGATGCTCAGCGGCAAGACTGCCACGGGGTTCAGGTGGGCATCGGTGTGAACGAGGTGTTGGATGGATTCTTGCGAATCGTCTTGGTGCATGCCGTTGGGCGCAGCGTCGTGATCAGCGTGGTGATGGTGAGCCTTGCCTGTCCAATGCGCCACCGCGTGGCGTTTGTCCGCGCCGTCGTCCCGGGTCAGCGTGGTCGACGCCCAAGCAACGGCCTGCCAGGGCAGCAGAACCATCACAAGGAAAAGGGCGATCCAACGACGCATGGCCGCAATTCTAATGACGCTGCTGCGGCGCCAAACGCGAAGGGCCATTCAGGAGGCCCACGCCTTGGGCTCGGCGCGATAGGGGCGAAGCGCACCCCCTGCAACTGAACCCCGAACCATTCAACGAATGATGGTGATGCAAGCGGTGTCGCTGAATGACACGAGCCCGCCTGCCCGGTCGAACCCTTCGACGTCATAGCAGTAGTAGCCGTTGCTCTGTACTGACGCGTCAATCAGGGTGACCGCATCCACCCCCCGCGCAAGCACGCTGTCATTGCGGTACACCACGAAGCTCGCAGCCTCCGGGTCATCGCTCCAGTCGACTTGAACGGCCTCGGGGCCCACGCGCGTCAGCACAATGTCCAGGCCCGCAATGGGTGGTGGGGGCGGCGCCACGACCACCACATCAACTTCGCCACCGCCACAACCGGCCACTCCGGCGGCCACGGCAATACAAAGTGCCGCGGCTGCGCGGCGAACGGGAAGCACAAACAGTTGAGTTTTCATGGTTAAGCCTTCACTTCACTGGGGCCGGCGCAGCAGCCACCGAGACCTGCGATGAGCTGACGTAGACAAGCGGCTGCACATCGGTGGGAGCACTCAGCTCGAAAACGATGAATTTATCGAAGCGGCTCGACGTTGCGAGGTTGGCAAGAACCGAATGCTCCGGAAGGGCATCGCTCGACAACGACCCCGGCGCGCCGCGCAAGTCTTTACGATCTGCAGCTTGGTTGCTTTGAACCCAACTGAAGCGCACAACCCCAGCGGGTGTCGCCAGCCACGATTTCACTCTCACGGATTCGCGGTCAGGAAACCCCAAACCGCCATCGCTCACCACCAGTTCGACGTTCTCGGGAGGCAAGGCAATCGTGGTGGCACCCACGGTCAGCTGCACCGCACGAACCGCGCGGTCATAGCGGCCAACGTAAAAGTCTGGGTCGGCGTCGGGTGCGCTGTTTTCGTAGCGTACGCGAAACGACAACGCCCCAGAAGCAAGATCAGCCTGAGAGAACGCCGCGCCTTGCGGCAGCCTCGCGAGTCGATCCGATGACAAGGGTTTGAAGCTGCCCGCTCCGGCAATCTCTACCTCGGTGGCGGCACTGGGCATGGCTGAAGCGAGCCCCACAGCCAGCACGCAGACCAGAGGCGTGAGCTGATGAAACCGGCTGCGCTTCGCCGGTTTGAATGGAGAGCCGTGGTGAACGTGCTGTGGCATGGTCGACCCACCTTGTGTTTGCTTTGGTGAGTCATTCAACGCAGGCGATCTCAATGAGGTTGACCCGCTTGTTGCAAGGCAAGGCGTGCTGAAGGGTCTTGCACAACGCCTTGCGTTGAGCGCCGTTTTCTGAGCAGCAGATACACCACCGGCACCACGAACAGCGACAACAGCGGCGCGGTGACCATGCCGCCCAGCATGGGTGCGGCAATCCGGCTCATCACCTCGGAGCCGGTGCCGCTGCCCCACACGATCGGCACCAGGCCGGCCAGGATGACGGCCACCGTCATGGCTTTGGGGCG
>JBBRFR010000314.1:0-4908 GCA_038241485.1 Burkholderiales bacterium | reverse complement strand
TTCTGGCGCGCTTCACGTGCCGCAGCCACCTCGGCAAACGCGCCCACCTGCACCACGAAGCGGCCTTCGGCAGCGGCCGGCTTCGCCTCTTTGCCTTCGAGCAGGGCTTGCGCCCGGGCGCTGTCGGCGGGCTTCACTTCAGGCTTGGGGGCCGCAGGTTTGGGCTCGGGTTTGGGCTCGACCGGGGGCTTGGGTGCCGGCTTGGCTTCAGCGGGTGCAGCGGACGCCTCGGCAGCAGGCGCCGACGCTGCCGCCACCACCTCACGCCCCACATCGGCCGGCATTTCAGTCACCACGCTCGGTGGCACGACTGGTGGCATGGCACGTGGTGCGGGTGTGGTGCGCGGCGCAGACGAGGCGCCACCGTCCTTGCGGGCAATCTCGATCGGGGTGTCGACGGGCAAGGGCCGTGGCTGGGTCTCGAACAACAGCGGAAAGCCGATCACCCCAGCCGCCACCAACACCACCGCACCCACCAGGCGCTGGCGTGCCCTTGTGCGAGCCTGATGCACCGTGTCGACGGGCTCGGGGGGCATGGCAGACGCCTTGGTGGCATCACCCGACTTGCGCTTCAGAAATGACAGCAAACCCATGCAGTGCTGGTTCCAGGTGGGGCGTTTGGGCGCTCGTTGAGGGCTCGTTGAAGGCTGGCCCCACCCGCACGGCTAACCGGCAGAGAGGGCCGGTTGGCTGATGTCAGCCGACGTGCTTGGCGGTCAGACGGGGCAGGCCGTCCTTCAGCACGCCGCCCACGGTGTAAAACGAGCCGAAGGCCACGATTCTATCAGCGGGGTCTGCTGCGGCGACCGCTGCACGCAGGGCCTCAGAGGGGCTTGTGTGACAAGCAGTCGTGACGGGGCCTGGGCCACGCAGGCCCAGGCTGTCGTGCAGCGTTTTGAGCTGCGCCGCGGTTGCCGCGCGCGGGATCGGCAGGTCGCAGAAGTGCCAGTGGTCAACGAGCGGCGCCATGCGGGTGAGGATGGCGGTGATGTCTTTGTCGGCCATTACGCCCAACACCGCATGCGTGCGCGGGAAGAAGCCCATCTGGTCGAGGTTTTCAAACAGTGCGCCCACGGCGTGCGGGTTGTGCGCCACGTCGAGCACCAGCGTGGGCTGGCCGGGCACGATCTGAAAGCGCCCTGGCAACTCGAGTGTCGCCAGTCCATTGCGAACTGCCTGCGCAGTGATGGGCAACCGATCGCGCAAGGCTTCGAAAGCGGCCAGCGCACCCGACGCGTTGAGCAGCTGGTTGGCGCCGCGCAGCGTGGGATACGCGAGGCTGTTGAAGCGTTTGTTGCGCCCTGCCCAGCCCCATTGCTGCTTGTCGCCGGCGTAGTTGAAATCGCGGCCGATCTGCCAGAGGTCGGCGCCAATCTCTTGCGCATACGCCCCCACGCTAGCCGGAGGCACCGGGTCGCTGAATACCGCGGGTTTGCCGGGCCGCATGATCGCGGCCTTCTCGCGGGCGATGGATTCGCGGTCGGGGCCCAGGTACTCCATGTGGTCGAGCGCGATGCTGGTGATGACGGCGCAATCGGCATCGATCACGTTCACCGTGTCGAGCCGCCCGCCCAGGCCCACCTCAAGAATCACCATGTCGAGCTCGGCCTGCGACAGCAGCCGCAGGATGGCCAGGGTGGTGAACTCGAAGTAGGTCAACGCCATCTCACCGCGCACTTGTTCCACCGCCTCGAAGTGCGGCAACAACTCGGCTGCCGACACCATCGCGCCGTTCACGCGGCAGCGCTCTTCAAAGTGCACAAAGTGCGGCTTGATGTACAGGCCCACCTTGTAGCCCGCCTGCAGACCGATGGATTCGAGCATCGTGCAGGTGGAGCCCTTGCCATTAGTTCCGGCCACGGTGATCACCGGCACCTTGAACGACAGGCCGAGGCGTTGTTTGATCTCCTGGCTGCGCGCCAGACCCATGTCGATGTCCTTGGGGTGCAGGCGCTCGCAATGATCCAGCCATTCGGCGAGGGTGGTGGGTTGGGGCATGGTGTGTGCGGGGTGTGGAATGCACAAGGGCGGCCGAGGCCGCCCTTGTGACTGTCACTCAGGCGAGATGGCTCAGGCCACGGCGTCAGCGCTTTGCCGCTGCAGCATGGCCAAGGCCTTGGCGATGACGCTGCGCAGCTCACGCCGGTCGACGATGGCGTCGATGGCTCCGGTCTGCATCAGGAACTCCGCGCGCTGAAAGCCGTCGGGCAGCTTCTCGCGAACGGTGTCAGCGATCACGCGCGGGCCGGCAAAACCGATCAGCGCTTTGGGTTCGGCAATCACCATGTCACCCACGAAAGCGAAGCTCGCCGACACGCCGCCCATGGTGGGGTCGCACAGCACGCTCACATAAGGCAGTTTGGCTTTGGACAAATGGGTGAGCGCCGAATTGGTCTTGGCCATCTGCATCAGGCTGAGCAAGCCTTCTTGCATACGCGCTCCGCCGGTGGCGGTGAAGCTGATGAAGGGCACCTTCTGCTCGACGGCCATCTCAACGCCGCGCACAAAGCGCTCACCGACCACCGAACCCATAGAGCCGCCCATGAAGTCAAACTCGAAGCAGGCCGCCACCACCGGGATGGTGTGCAAAGCCCCGCCCATGACAACCAGCGCGTCGGTTTCGCCAGTGGTTTCCATGGCCAACTTCAGGCGCTCGGGGTAGCGCTTGCTGTCTTTGAACTTGAGCGCATCCACGGGAACCACCTCTTGGCCGATCTCGTAACGGCCTTCGCCGTCGAGAAAGGCATTCAGGCGAGCACGCGCACCGATGCGGTGGTGGTGGCTGCACTTCGGGCAGACGTTGATGTTCTGTTCGAGATCGTTCTTGTAAAGCACCGTCTCGAAAGACGGGCACTTGACCCACAGACCTTCGGGCACAGTGCGGCGTTCGCTCGGGTCGGTCTGCTGCATCTTGGGGGGCAGCAGTTTCTCAAGCCAGCTCATGCGGGAGCTCCTTTCAAGGAATCGAGGGCTGCGCGGATCTCGGCGATAAACGCCGCGCCCGCGGAGGCAACATTGTCGCGCGTTTGGGTTTCGAGCAGTTGAACGATGCGGGCGCCGATGATGACGGCATCGGCAACGGCAGCAACGGCCTTCGCGGTTTCGGCATCGCGGATGCCGAAACCCACTCCCACCGGCACGCTCACGTGGGCTCGGATGCGCGGCACCATCTTGGCCACCGCCTGCGTGTCGATCGCCCCGGAGCCGGTCACACCCTTGAGCGATACGTAGTAGACAAAGCCACTGGCGATGCGGCCAATGTCTTTCATGCGCTGCTCAGTGGAGGTAGGCGCCAGCAGAAAGATCGCGTCCATGCCATGCGCCTTGAGTTGCGCGGCGAATGCCTCGCATTCCTCTGGCGGGTAGTCCACGACCAGCATGCCATCTACCCCGGCCGCCTGAGCGTCACTCACGAAGGCGCCCTCGCCTCGGCGCTGGTCATAGCGCTCGATCGGGTTGGCATAACCCATCAGCACGATCGGTGTTTTGTCGTTGCTGACGCGGAAGGTGCGCACGAAGTCGAGCACCTGCGGCATGCCGATGCCCTTGGCCAACGCACGCTCGGCAGCCCGTTGGATCACCGGGCCATCGGCCATGGGGTCGGAGAACGGCACACCAAGCTCGATCACGTCGGCGCCGGCTTTCGCCATCGCCAACATCAACTCGACCGTGGCGTCGGGGAACGGGTCACCCGCCGCCACGTAGGGGATCAGGGCCTTGCGGCCTTGCGACTTGAGCGTTTCGAAAACAGCTTGAATGCGGCTCATGCGCCCCCCTTCACGCTGCGGCCGGCCTGCGAGGGGCGGTCGAAGTATTCGGCACCGGAAAGGTCGGCCACGGTGCCGATGTCTTTGTCACCACGGCCGGAGAGGTTGACCAGCAGATGCTGGTCGGAGCGCATCGTTGGCGCCAGCTTCATCGCGTAAGCGACCGCATGCGCCGACTCCAGCGCCGGGATGATGCCTTCGGTGCGGCACAGGCGGTGGAAGGCCTGCAGCGCCTCGGCGTCGGTGACGCCCACGTATTCGGCTCGGCCGATGTCTTTCAGGTACGCGTGCTCCGGGCCCACACCGGGGTAGTCGAGCCCGGCCGAAATCGAGTGCGTCTCGGTGATCTGCCCGTTGTCGTCTTGCAGCAAGTAGGTGCGGTTGCCATGCAGCACACCGGGCGAGCCCTTGCTGAGGCTGGCCGAGTGCTTGCCAGTCTCAAGGCCCTGCCCTGCGGCCTCAACGCCAATCAGGCGGGTGCCTTCGTGCTCGATGTAGGGGTAGAAGATGCCCATGGCGTTCGAGCCACCGCCCACACAGGCGATCACGGCATCTGGCTGGCGTTGGATCATCTCGGGCATCTGCAGCAGGCATTCGTCGCCGATCACGCGCTGAAAATCACGCACCATCGCCGGGTAAGGGTGAGGGCCAGCCACGGTGCCAATGATGTAGAAAGTGTTCTCGATGTGGGTGACCCAGTCACGCATGGCTTCGTTGAGCGCATCCTTCAGCGTCTTGGAGCCGCTCTCGACCGGCACCACCCGTGCGCCGAGCAGGTTCATGCGGTAAACGTTGGGCGACTGGCGCTTCACGTCTTCGCTGCCCATGTAGACCACGCATTCCATGCCGTAGCGGGCGCATATGGTGGCCGTGGCCACACCGTGCTGGCCAGCGCCGGTTTCGGCGATCACACGCGGCTTGCCCATGCGGCGCGCCAGCAAAGCCTGGCCGATGGTGTTGTTGACCTTGTGCGCGCCGGTGTGGTTGAGGTCTTCGCGCTTGAGGTAGATCTGCGCGCCACCCAGTTCGCGGCTCAGACGGGCTGCGTGGTAGATCGGGCTCGGGCGGCCGACAAAGTGCTTGAGTTCGTAGTGGTACTCGGCCATGAAGGCCGGGTCGCGGCGAGCCTGCTCGTAGGCCG
>JBBRFR010000313.1:0-4930 GCA_038241485.1 Burkholderiales bacterium | reverse complement strand
TCACCGGCCGCGAGCACCTGGGTAAATCTCCACCCTTGGACTTGTCGTGCAGATCAAGATTGGAGCCGACAACCGTGACCAAGCTTCGGTCATATGGGCAGTGGACGGCCACGCGTTGCTGCCGTCCATCCTTAACCTGCGTTGTAGCCGCCGGCTTGAAGCGAACAAACTCCCAAGCTCTTATCGCTTCGCTCAGCGGCCGGTCATGAGCATCGACCAGCCTCGCGCCCGCAATTTTTCTGGTAACCCAAAGATGACTCAACTGCACCCCATCCCCGACGGTCGTCCCCACGGCATTGCTCGCCCGCTTCTCATCATCCATCCCGAGGTAGACATCCACCCCCATGCGCAGGGCCTCGAACGCCGCTTTAGGGGTCATCAGCTTGTGCCCCTTCTTGCTTGTGGCCTTGGTGTCGGTGATTCTGTACTTGAACGGCAGGCTCGCGTGGTGCCACACGTGGTCGATGCCGTTGTGCCCGGGTTGCTGGTACTCGAACAGCACCCCTTTGTTGCTGACCTTCGCGCGTGTCTTGTTGCGCTTGACGAAGTAATAGTCGGTGATGTGCTCACCCGAGGCGCCCAGGGTCGAGTTGCTGCGCTGGGGCGGGCTTTGCCGGTGCGTGCCGCCGGCCTGGCCTTGCGGCGGCGTGTAGTTGCCTCCGCTGGTGGACTTCACGCTGCCACTGGCGCCTGAGCCCGGAGGTGCCACCTTCGCCGTCACCCGCGCCGACGGCCCCGCCGCGACTGTGCTCGGCAGGGGGTCGTTGAGTGCTCGCTTGTAGCTGGCCTGCAGGCCTTGCATCACCTCGTCGATCTTGCGCCCGGCCATGCGCTGCACATGTTCAAGCTGCCTGACGATCTGCTTCACGCGTGCGTTGCCCATCACCGCCTTGGTGACCCACCCATCGAGCAGATTGATCAGCTTGAGCAAGAGGGTGTCGGCAAGCGCCGTGATGTCGCGTGCATAGCGCGCCCAGTCGAGCGTTCTGAACCACTTCTCCACGTTGCCGCGCAGCTGGTTGGGCAAGGCGTCGAGGATGCGCCCCAGCGGCTTGCCCAGGCGCAGCATCTTGAAGACGTTCTTCAGCGCATCACCGAAGCCCGGCACCAGGGCCACCAGGGCCAGCACCAGGTCGATCCAGCGCTCGGTGTTGTCGGGCTCGTCCGTCACGTCCATCAAACCAATGATGATGTTGCGTGCGTCCAGCGCCTGGCCCACGTAGGGGATGCAGCCCAGCACCACGGTGATGATCATTTGCGCCGGGCTTGCGCCGTTGCCGTCGAGCACCTCGGTGAGCCACTTCTTGAGGTCGCCTTCGGTGCGGCGGATGGTGGCGGTGGCGGGGCCGGCCGCGCGAGCGGCCACGGCGGTGGGCGGGCTCATGTTGAGGCTCCCGAGGTGTCGGACAACAGTTGTTCGTCGTGGCTGCCGGGCGGGCCTTCGCTTTCTTCGGGTGGCACCAGCTCGGCGCGGTACTCGTAGTCGTTCACTTGATCCTCGTAGCTGCTCGCGGTGCCATCGTCGGTCACTTCGTCAGGGAAGAAGTTGTCTTTGAGGAACTCGTCTTCGGCGGCGAGGTAGCGCTCCAGGGTTTGCTGCGCGGCCTCGGGTGTGGCTGGCGATGCGCCCTGCACGGCGTTGGCTTCATTGTCTCTGCGCAGATGCGCGGCCCGGCTGTCGAAGCCGAAGAACACTTGCCCAGCCCCGGGCGGGTTCTCAAGGCTTGCGTTGCCGCTCGCATCCAGCACGCCCGATTTGGACGACCCATCGACGAACCGCACCAAGTAGCTGGCGCCCACAACGGGCTTGAGATCGCGGTAGCGGTAGGTGAGGGCCAGCGTCTTGGTGAGCTGGCCTGCCAAGCCGGCCGGCAGCGCAGGCAAGTGGGCGTTGCCACTCGCCCCACCCGCCCAGGTGTGCGTGGCCGCCTTGGAGATGAATGTGCCGGGGGTGATGAAGTCAATGTTGGCGCCATCCAGCACAACTTTGCTGTCGCCACCCACGATCTCGATGCGCTGGCTGGCGGTGATGGTGATTTCGTCGTTGACCGAGATGACGGTGATGTCCTTGTCGGCCAGGATCTCCAGTTGGTCGGTATGAGCGCTCAGGGAGAGGTTTCCGTTGGCTGCAATCGCCTGCAGCTCGCCCTGGTGGGTGTAGAGGCTGGTGGTTTCGCCGGAGATGAGGCTGGCGGTGTGGGCTGCTGCGGCATGCACATCGCCCTGCGCGGTGAGGCTGGTGTCTTGCCCCGAGAAGCTGGCAATCATGGCGGGGCTGGCGAACAGCGCGGCGCTCGGCGTGTCCAGCAGCACGTAGGGCTTGGCGAATGTTTCCACCGGGTCGCCGCTCTCGCGGCCGTTGGCCTTCTTCTCGCTGTCGTGTTGGCCGTCGTGCTTCGGATCGATGGATTCGATCAGCCCTTGCAGCGCTTGGTTTTTGTCGGCCGTGTGGCTTGGCAGCGTCATCGCGCCTTGCGCATTGGCCGCATCGCCCAGCGCTTGGCCGAGCTGCTGTGCGCCTTTGAGCTGGGCCACGGCTTCTTGTGCGTCCATCTGCGTGCTCTGCGCGCTGCCGTAGCTGCCCGCCCGCGCCGTGGTGCTGATCAGCAGGCCCTGCGCGCCGCGCACACTGGCCCAGCCGTCGGTGTGGGCGTAGAAGCCTGAGCCGAGCCAGGCGCCGCGCTGGCTGCTGTGGGCACCTTGGCCGATGAGGTGGCCCAAGGAGAGTTCGCTCCAGGGGCTGCCTTGGCTTTGACTGGCCAGGCGCATGCGCAGCTGGCCGGTGGCGTCGTCGATCACCCACTGGTTGAGGCCTTCGCCGTCGAGCGTTTGGCTTTGCCAGCCAGAGAGCGTGCCGGGGTGGTTGGCGCCCGAGTCCACACCGGCCGGCCACGGCAAGGCGTCTTGCCCGTTGTGGAGCTGGCCGACGATGATCGGGCGGTCGATGTCGCCCTCGATGTAGTCAACCAGAACCTCAGTACCAATGCGTGGGATGAAGACCGCGCCCCAGTTGGCGCCTGCACTGGGTTGGCTGACACGCACCCACTGGCTGGCGCTGGCATCGCCTGGGGCGTGGCCCGTCTCTTCTTGTCCAGGGGTGAGCGGGCCACTCAGGCCGCCTGCGAGCGGCGCCGACCCACGCTGCCAGGGGAATTGAACGCGCACGCGCAGATCGCGCTCGGTGCTCACGGTGTCGTTCGGGTGGCCAACCACCAAAGCCGTCTGCACGCCCGGTGCGCTCGGCTTGGGCACGAAGGCGGGCACCAGCGTGGCGGCAGCCGGCACGGCCTGGAACTGGTTGCGGTAGCTGCCAGCCTCCAGCTCGGTGCTCTTGAGCAGCTGGGCGGCTTCGCTGCCGAGGTTGTTGGCGGCTTCGTGCTGCACGCTGAGCACGAGGAACTGGTTGTCGCTGCGCCCGGCCAGCGCGGCGCCTTGTGCGCTGAACTGGCTGCCAAGTATTCGCGCAGCGAATGCGCTCGTCAGGACGGGTGAGCGTGCTTGTGAGTGACTCGCCCCGGCCACGGGGCGCTGATTGATAGCTCGTCGCGCAGCGATCGCTGGAGATCACAAGCCCGGCGAGTCTTGGTTCTGATCCCACTGCCAGATGGTGGCGCCGTAGTCGCCACCGACGTATGGCATCACTTCACCGGCCTTGAAGAAGCGGCGGCTGCCGGCTTGCGCGGGCGTAAACCAGAAGCCTTCGCGGGGGCAGGGCTGGCCGGCTTCGCAGCGGATGCGCAGCGCGCCTGCCGTTGCGCTCGGGTCGGTGGTGTGCGGTGCCGCAGCATGTGCCCGCGCGTAGTCGACCAGGTCACGCGGGTAGAAGTCTTTGTCGCGGTAGCTGGTGTCGTCGATGTTCAGCAGCCAGGTGACGGCAGCGGACTCCCAGGACCAGTAGCCGGTGAAGTCGTAGGAATCGTGTTGGTCTATGTATGGCTCGCGTCGACTGGCTTCGTACCAGTCGTCGAGATACTTCACCATCAGTGCGGGACGTTTAGCTTCTGGCGCTGCAAAGAGCTTGAACAACTTCCGGTAGGGCAGGTGGCGGGTGCATTCGTCAGGTGGTGCGCCTCGGCCTGGAACAAAAGGAGCGACTAATCGTTCAAGTAGACCGTCTTTTTCGTCGTTGGCGTAGTCCAGGATGACCATGACGCGCGGCATGTCGGATGCGTGGCCGATCAGCAGCCCAAAGCACACCAATCGAAGCGCAACGACCCAATAGTCTTCTGTGGGGAGACTTACATGAGAAACGATGCGACCATGTGCATCAGGACTCTGATTAAAGCGATGACTGAACTCCGCGTACTCCTCGGCCCATTCAAGCGCATAGGGCCAGGCCGTCGCAATCTGCTCAACACCACCACCCGCGCTGTACTGCAGGCTCAGCCAGTCCATGACATCCCAAACTCGCCGTCGCGTCGAAACCATGAGGCCATTTACCTTGGGTTGGTCACGGTACTTTGGGAGGTCTGTCGTGATCATTGCAAGGCGCCCCACGATGGAATCGAATACCTTCGTGTAGTTCTCTGCTTGAAGAAACGGCTCACGCCGAGCAGCGCTGAGCTTGCCAGCTTCAATCTTCCAGGCGAGCCACATCGGCCAACTAATCTGTTCTGTCGTCACGGGCTAGCGCTCCAGCATTTCGGTAGGCATTACGAACTCGGCGGCGATCTGGTGAACTTTCAATGGTCGGGAGCACTTCGGTAAATCACCACCTTTCGATTTGTCGTGCAAGTCCAGGTTGGGGCCGACAACCGTTATCAGACTTCGGTCGTAGGGGCACTTGACTGCTACGCGTTGCAGTTGACCGCTCTGAACCTGTACTTCAGTTCCAGGCTTGAACTTCACTCCTTCCCAAGCCTTGATGGCTTCGCGCAAAGTGCTGTCATGCGCCCCGAGCAAACCAGCACCTGCAATCTTCCTCGCCACC
>JBBRFR010000312.1:0-4944 GCA_038241485.1 Burkholderiales bacterium | reverse complement strand
ACCAGATCTATCGGCAAGGCGCTCACCAGTGCCTTGCTGTAATCAACCAAGCCAACACTCGCACCATGAATCTGGCCCCCTACCTTCCTGTGATCTTGTTCATCCTGGTTGGAGTGGCGGTGGGTGTAGCGCCCCAGGTGCTTGGCTTCCTGTTCGGCCCGCGTCGCCCTGACGCCGCCAAAAATTCTCCCTACGAGTGCGGTTTCGAGGCGTTTGAAGACGCGCGCATGAAGTTTGATGTGCGCTACTACTTGGTCGCCATCCTCTTCATCTTGTTTGACCTGGAAATTGCTTTCCTCTTCCCGTGGGCTGTGTCGCTGCGCGAGATCGGTGCGGCGGGCTTCTGGGCCATGATGATGTTCCTGGGCATCCTCGTCGTGGGCTTTGCCTACGAGTGGAAAAAGGGTGCACTGGATTGGGAATGATGCAGCCCCTCGCCCAGCGAGTACGTCGGTCGATCCCCCCAGGGGATGCGGGCCGGCTTGGGGCGGTCCGGCCTCGGCCCGTCGCCGCTTGACGTATTGAGGTAGCAGTATGGGCATTGAAGGTGTTCTCAAAGAAGGTTTCGTCACCACGAGTGTTGACGCGCTGATCAACTGGTCGAAGACTGGCTCGCTGTGGCCGATGACCTTCGGTCTGGCTTGCTGTGCTGTCGAGATGATGCATGCCGGCGCGGCGCGCTACGACATCGACCGCTTCGGCATGCTGTTTCGCCCCAGCCCTCGTCAGAGCGATCTGATGATCGTCGCCGGCACGCTATGCAACAAGATGGCACCTGCCCTTCGCAAGGTGTATGACCAGATGGCCGAACCGCGCTGGGTGCTCTCGATGGGCTCCTGCGCCAACGGTGGCGGCTACTACCACTACAGCTACTCGGTGGTGCGCGGTTGCGACCGCATCGTGCCAGTCGACGTGTACGTGCCGGGTTGCCCGCCCACGGCAGAGGCCTTGCTTTACGGCATCTTGCAGTTGCAATCCAAGATCCGCCGCGAAAACACCATCGCCCGCTGAGCACCCTTCATGAGCAGACTCGACATTCTTCAGGCCGCCCTGGAGGCCGCCTTTGGTGCGCGGATCAAGAAGCTGGTGCGCGACCGTGGTGAACTCACCATCACGGTGCCCGCTGCCGACTACTTGGCCGTTGCGACGCAGTTGCGCGACGATCCCACGCTGCACTTCGAACAACTGGTCGACATCTGTGGCGTCGACTACTCCAGCTACAAAGATCAGCCGCAAGAGGGCCTGCGTTTTGGCGTGGTGTCGCACCTGCTGTCGGTCAAGCACAACTGGCGCGTGCGGCTCAAGGTGTTCTGCCCCGACGATGATTTGCCGGCGGTCGACTCGATCATGCCGGTGTGGAACGCAGCCAACTGGTTCGAGCGCGAAGCGTTTGACCTTTATGGCATCTTGTTCGACGGCCATGTGGACTTGCGCCGCATCCTGACCGACTACGGCTTCATCGGCCACCCGTTCCGCAAAGACTTTCCGACCTCGGGTCACGTCGAGATGCGCTACGACCCGGAACAAAAGCGCGTGATCTACCAGCCGGTGACGATCGAGCCGCGCGAAATCACGCCGCGCATCGTTCGCGAAGACAACTACGGCGGTCTGCACTGATATGGCCGAGATCAAGAACTACACCCTGAACTTCGGCCCCCAACACCCGGCGGCGCACGGCGTGCTGCGCCTGGTGCTTGAGCTTGACGGCGAAGTGATTCAGCGCGCCGACCCGCACATCGGCCTCTTGCACCGCGCCACCGAGAAGCTGGCCGAGAGCAAGACCTACATGCAGTCGCTGCCCTACATGGACCGCCTCGACTATGTGTCGATGATGTCAAACGAGCACGCTTACTGCTTGGCCATCGAGCGGCTGCTGGGTGTCGACGTGCCCGAGCGCGCGCAGTACATCCGCGTGATGTTTGCCGAGATCACCCGTTTGCTGAACCACCTGCTGTGGTTGGGGGCGCACGGGCTGGATTGCGGCGCGATGAACATCCTCATCTACGCCTTCCGCGAGCGCGAAGACCTGTTCGACATGTACGAGGCAGCTTCGGGTGCGCGCATGCACGCGGCCTACTTCCGCCCGGGCGGTGTGTACCGCGACCTGCCCGACACCATGCCGCAGTACAAGGCGTCGAAGATCCACAACGCCAAGGCCGTCTCCAAGCTCAATGAAAATCGCTCGGGTTCGCTGCTCGATTTCATCGACGATTTTTGCCAGCGCTTCCCGGCCAACGTCGATGACTACGAAACCCTGCTCACCGACAACCGGATCTGGAAGCAGCGTACGGTCGGCATTGGCGTGGTCACGCCGGAGCGTGCGCTGAATCTCGGTTTCACCGGCCCCATGCTGCGTGGTTCGGGCATCCAGTGGGATCTGCGCAAGAACCAGCCGTACGACGTGTACGACCGCATGGACTTCGACATTCCATTGGGCACCAACGGCGACACTTACGACCGCTATCTGGTGCGCATTGAAGAGATGCGCCAGGCCAATCGCATCATTCAGCAGTGCGTCGCGTGGTTGCGCAAGAACCCCGGCCCGGTGATCACCAGCAATCACAAGGTGGCGCCGCCCTCGCGCGTGGACATGAAGTCCAGCATGGAAGAGCTGATCCACCACTTCAAGCTCTTTACCGAAGGCTTCCACGTGCCCGAAGGCGAGGTGTATGCCGCCGTTGAACACCCAAAAGGCGAGTTCGGCATCTACCTGATCAGTGACGGTGCCAACAAGCCGTATCGCTTGAAGATTCGCCCGCCGGGCTTCCCGCACCTGGCAGCGTTGGACGAGATGGCGCGCGGCCACATGATTGCCGACGCCGTGGCCGTGATCGGCACCATGGACATCGTGTTTGGAGAGATTGACCGGTGATTTCCGACACCACACGCCAGCGCTTCGACAAAGAAGTCGCCAAGTACCCCGCCGACCAAAGGCAGTCGGCCGTGATGGCCTGCCTGGCCATCGTGCAGCAGGAGCACGGCTTCGTCTCGGCCGACAGCGAGCGCCTGGTGGCCGACTACCTCGGCATGCCTCCGATCGCAGTGCACGAGGTCACGACCTTCTACAACATGTACAACCAGCAGCCGCTGGGCACCTTCAAGCTCAACGTCTGCACCAACCTGCCGTGCCAGTTGCGCAACGGCCAGTCGGCGCTCAACTACCTGTGCAGCAAGCTCGGGGTGGAAGAGGGTGGCACCACGGCCGATGGCGCACTCACCATCCAGAAAAGCGAATGCCTGGGCGCTTGCGCTGACGCACCGGTGCTGCTGGTGAACGACCGTCAGATGTGCAGCTTCATGGATGAGCCGCGGCTGGATGAGTTGGTCGGCACGCTGCGTGCAGCGGCTGCTGCAAAGTGAACGAGGCATCTTCCATGTCGCAACCGATCGTCGACCTTTCCAAGTTCCAGGCCACCGGCACTGAAACCTGTTTTCACGGCCGCCACATCGGCGCGCAAATCTATGACGGGCTCGATGGCAGGAACTGGTCACTGAAAGACTACGAAGCGCGCGGCGGCTATCAGGCGCTGCGCAAGATCCTCAGTGGTGGCAACGGTGCCGAGCCGATGACGCCAGAGCAGGTGATCGCCGAAGTCAAGACATCTGGTTTGCGTGGCCGCGGTGGCGCGGGTTTTCCGACCGGCCTGAAGTGGAGCTTCATGCCACGCATGTACCCCGGCGCGAAGTACCTGGTGTGCAACTCCGACGAAGGCGAGCCCGGCACCTGCAAAGACCGCGACATTTTGATGTTCAACCCACACATCGTGATCGAAGGCATGGCGATTGCCGCCTTCGCGATGGGCATTGCGGTGGGCTACAACTACATTCACGGCGAAATCTTCGAGGTGTACGACCGCTTCGAAGCCGCGCTCGAAGAAGCTCGTGCCGCCGGCTACCTGGGCGACAAGATTCTCGGCTCGGCCTTCAGCTTCCAGCTGCACGCGGCCCACGGCTTTGGTGCCTACATCTGCGGTGAAGAAACGGCCCTGCTCGAATCGCTCGAAGGCAAGAAGGGGCAGCCGCGTTTCAAGCCACCGTTCCCGGCCAGCTACGGCCTCTACGGCAAGCCGACCACGATCAACAACACCGAGACCTTCGCCGCGGTGCCCTGGATCATCCGCAACGGCGGCCAGCCGTATCTGGAGATCGGCAAGCCCAACAACGGTGGCACCAAGATCTTCTCGGTGGTGGGTGATGTCAACCAGCCCGGCAACTTCGAGATCCCGCTGGGCACGCCGTTCAGCAAGCTGCTCGAACTCGCTGGCGGTGTACGCAGCGGCCGCAAGCTCAAGGCCGTGATCCCTGGCGGCTCATCGTCGCCGGTGTTGCCCGCCGCGATCATGAACGAGCTGACCATGGACTACGACAGCATCGCCAAGGCCGGCTCTATGCTGGGCTCGGGTGCGGTGATCGTGATGGACGACTCGCGATGCATGGTCAAGAGCCTGCTGCGCCTCTCTTATTTCTACATGCACGAAAGCTGCGGCCAGTGCACGCCGTGCCGCGAAGGCACGGGCTGGCTGTACCGCATGGTTGACCGCATTGCGCACGGCCAGGGCCGCATGGAAGACATCGACCTCCTGAACTCGTTGGCCGACAACATCCAGGGCCGCACCATCTGTGCCCTCGGTGACGCGGCGGCGATGCCGGTGCGCGCCATGATCAAGCACTTCCGTGATGAGTTCGTTCACCTCATCGAGCACAAGACCTCTGTGGTCCCGGCCTACGTCTAAACAAAGAACGACGACATGATCGAAATTGAACTCGATGGCCGGAAGGTAGAGGTTGCCGAAGGCAGCATGGTGATGCACGCCGCCGACAAGGCCGGCACCTACATCCCGCACTTCTGCTATCACAAGAAACTTTCCATCGCGGCCAACTGCCGCATGTGTCTGGTCGACGTGGAGAAGGCGCCCAAGCCCATGCCGGCCTGCGCCACGCCCG
>JBBRFR010000311.1:0-4968 GCA_038241485.1 Burkholderiales bacterium | reverse complement strand
ATGGCCGCGAGCCGTGCCTCCCAAGGGGCCAGCAACTGCGGCACACGCGGCTGCTGGTTGATGCGCGCCAAGGCGGCCTCGACAAAACGCTTGGTCGAGTCTGCTCGCTCGTACTCCGTCCACAGGCCAGTAGGTGCGTTGTTCATCAGCAGCGACCCGTCGTCGGTCGGGCGATGCAAGCGGTACGCCCCTTGGGGCTCGGGCAGCGTGACCACCTTGCCATACGCAGGCGCGAGAAGAATGGGGACCGAATCGGCGGCGCGCTTCCATTTGGCGTCATCCAAGGGCAGCACCTGCCGCAGGAAGCTGGCACCGTAGGCATTGCCCGAGCCCGGAGGCGAGCCGTAGGTGCCGAACTCGCGCACCAGGGCCAGCGCCTGCTGGTCGTGCAGGTGATGCGGCACCTGGCGGCCCAGCGAGTGGCCATCACGGTCGACCATCAGCAGCGGGAACTGCACCTTGCTCACGCCACTGTGCCAGGCCGCCACGATGCGCTCGGCCGCCTCGGGGTAAAGCCAGTCGTCGGCATCGAGGAACACCACCACATCACCGCTGGCTCGTGCAAAGCCCGCGTTGTAGGCCGAGCCTTGCCCGCCGTTGGGTTTGACGATCAGTTGGACGCGGTCACCAAAACGCTTGATCACGTCGACAGACCCGTCGGTCGAGCCATCGTCCACCACGATCACCTCGACGTCGGAATGGGTTTGTGCGAGGGCCGACTCGATGGCCTTGGCCACGAAGGCCACGTAGTTGTAGTTGTCGATGACGATGCTGACGCGCATGGTGTGGAGCAGTCCTTAAACGGAGTGAGAGCCGAGCCTATCAAGCAATATCAGTACCACTGACCATTGACTTGTGACACGGTGTGAACGGCCTCTGGCATCGCGCCACACTGTACACGCCACGGCGACAATGCGAGCCCATGAAAAAATCGTCCGTCGCGCCGTTTTTCGCCACGCTCAGGGCCGCCAACCCGCACCCGGTCACCGAGCTCGAATACACCAACGCGTTCGAGCTGTTGGCCGCCGTGCTGCTGTCTGCCCAGGCCACCGACGGGGGTGTGACCAAGGCCACGCGCAAGCTGTTTGCCGTGGCCAATACGCCGCAGAAGATGCTGGCGCTGGGGGTCGAAGGGGTCAGCGAATACATCAAAACCATCGGCCTGTTTCGCAACAAGGCAAAAAATCTGGTCGAGACGAGTCGCATCCTGATTGAACAACACGCCGGCCAGGTGCCACGCAGCCGGGAAGCGCTCGAAGCCCTGCCCGGCGTGGGCCGCAAGACGGCAAATGTGGTGCTCAACGTGGTGTTTGGCGAGCCGACGATGGCGGTCGACACGCACATCTTTCGCGTCGGCAACCGCACCGGCCTCGCGCCCGGCAAAAACCCACTCGAAGTGGAGATGGGCCTGCTCAAGCGGGTGCCAGCCGATTACCTGCAGCACGCGCACCACTGGTTGATCTTGCACGGGCGTTATGTGTGCCAGGCACGCAAGCCGCTGTGCGAGCAATGCAGCGTGGCGCGCTACTGTGATTCGGCCCCGCCGGGCTTGCGGGCCAAATCAACCGAGGTGGCATAAGCCACAGCAGCAGGCCACTGGGCGGCCAAGGTCGGAACCGGCAGACCGGCAACCACCCGCAGCGCTGCGTTGATCCAGCCGGCGTGAGACACCACGCAGCCGCCCTGCTGACCTGGCCCGAGCAAGAAGGCTTCGCACCGGCGCATCAACTGAGCCACTGACTCACCGCCTCCGGGCGCATGGGTGGCAAACGCCGCTGTCCACGCGGCCACTTCGGCCTCTTCGATCGTGCTCCAGGCGCGACCGTCCCAAGCGCCGAAATCGAGCTCGCTCAAGCGCGTGTCGACCCGGTGCTGCCAGCCCCAGCGGGCCAACCAGCGCCCGACGTCGGCGCTGCGTTGCAGAGGCGATGTCCACACCACACGAGGCCATGACTCTCGCCGTGCCCGCTGGCGAATGCGGTGGGCCAAGCGCTTGGCCTTGCGCCGATCCACCGCCACGTCGGTGCGCCCGATGCAGCGCCCCGCCACACCCACGGTCCGTGGGTGCCGCCAGACGATCAGAAGCGCAGCCACGCGAGACACCCCAACAACACCAGCAATTCGCTTAGCTGCTGCGTGGCGCCGAGGGCATCGCCCGTCATGCCACCGAGCCGGCGCTTCAACCAGGCCGCGCACACCAAGGCACACAACAAGGCCAGCACAATGCCGCCCAGCACAGCGGGCCACCAGGCCGCGTGCCAAACCAGAAGCAAGGCACCCACCAGCAGCACCCAGCACCAAGCCATGACGAACCCCCAGGCCGAGATGCGCTGCGCCAGCGGTTTGGCCTTGGCATGCGCCAAGTCGCCCACGTAAGGCAGCCAGCGGATTAGGGCCACTGCCGCAGCGCGCGACGCCGTGTGGGCCAGGATCAGTGCAGCAAACACCCAGGGCAGCGGCAAGGCAGAGAGCGTCACCGCCTTCAAGCCCAGCACGAGCAGCAAACCCACCGCGCCGTAACTGCCGATGCGCGAATCTTTCATGATCTCGAGCGCGCGCTCGCGGCTCACCACGCCGCCCAGGGCGTCGCAGGTGTCGGCCAGGCCGTCTTCGTGAAAGGCGCCCGTCAACAGCACGGTGGCGGCCATCGACAGGCCCACGGCCACCGGCATCGGGAACAGCCACAAGGCCGCCCACAGCACCCCCGCCGCCACCGCGCCCACCAGGGCGCCCACCGCGGGGAAGTGGCGCGCGCTCTGATGCAGCCACTCCGGCTCATACCCCACCCAACGCGGCACCGGCAGCCGCGTGAAGAACTGCAACGCAATGAAAAAGAGCCGCAGCTCGTGCAGGATCATCACGGCGAGCGGTCCGAGACACCGGCCGACTCGAAGCTCGCCATGTCGTTGAGCACATTCACCGCACTCACGAGCAAGGGCCAGGCGAGCGCAGCGCCCGAACCTTCGCCGAGGCGCAGGCCCATGTCGAGCAGCGGCTGCGCGCCAAGGTGGCGAATCATCACGCCGTGACCACTCTCAGCCGAGCGATGCGACCAGACGCAGTAGCCCAGCACGGCGGGCACGAGTTGCGAAACCGCCAGCACCGCGGCCCCGGTGATGAACCCATCAACCACGATGGTGCGGCGCTCGCTGGCGGCCTGCAGCACCGCCCCCACCAAGCCCGCGATCTCAAAGCCTCCGAACGCCGCCAGGGCTTGCAGCGGCTCACTCACCGCGTGGTGGCTTTGCATCACCTCGGCCAACACGGCCAGCTTGCGCGCCAGGCCCGCGTCATCAAGCCCGGTGCCGCGGCCCACGCAAAGCGAAAGTTCGGTGTCGGTGAGCCGGGCCAGCAGCAAGGCGGCGGCCGAGGTGTTGCCAATGCCCATCTCACCCAGCAGCACCACGTTGCCGGGCAGGCCTTCGACCACTTCGCGGCCCATCTGGATGGCGGCGAGGCACTGCGCTTCGGTCATGGCCATGCCTTGCGTGGCATCGGCGGTGCCGGGGGCGATCTTGCGCACCAGCAAGCCCGGCCGCGGTGCAAAGTTGTGGCGCACGCCGGCATCCACCACCGTCAGCGCCAGCCCATGTTGGCGCGCCAGCACGCTGACCGCCGCACCTCCGGCGAGAAAGTTCTCGACCATTTGCCAGGTCACGTCACTCGGGTAGGCCGACACACCCCGCGCGGCCAGGCCGTGGTCTCCGGCGAAAACGATGAGCTGCGGCGCCACCCAGCGCGGCGCTTCGGTCTGCTGGATCAACCCGACCTGAACGGCCAGGGCCTCCAGTCGACCCAGCGCGCCGAGCGGCTTGGTCTTGCGGTCAATGCGCTGCTGCAAGCGTTGCGCGAGAGCGGGGTCGTGCACATCGGGCACGGCAGGGAGCATCAGGGGCATGGGTTCAGCAGATTCGAGCCGGCCCACCGGCGCTGGCGTTGATCGAAAGGCCCCATCGCGGCACACCGGCCGCATCGAGCCCGCCGTGTGACGGCAGGCTCACAAGGACCTCGCCACCCAAGACAACACCGTCAACACCATCGCGGCCCAGGCCGCCATCGTCGCGTAGCCGAGCGCCTGCGCCATGTTGCGCGACGAGGGCGAGGCGCCGGTTTCATTGAGCACGTAGACCCCCGGCTTCGCCAGGCGCACACCGAGGCGCAGCGCCATGGCACCCATGGCCCAGCCGCCATTGGGCGACGGCGTGCGCCCCGCTTGGCGGCGCAGCGAGCGCCAGTTGGCAGAGCGCCAGGCCGGGTAGAGGCTGAGCGCGGTGATGCGTGCGGGCAGCCACGAGAGCACGTCATCGGCACGCGCTGCCCATTTGCCGGCGTATTCCCACACGCCGTGACGGCCCCACATCGCGCCGGCCGTGTTGGCAAAGCGGTAAACCACGGCCCCCGGCAAGCCCGCCACGGCGAACCAGAACAGGGGCGCCACCACGTAATTGTTGAGGCTCTCGGCCAGGGTCTCGATGGCCGTTTCGCGCAGGGCTTCTTCGCCCAAGCCGCTCAGGTCGCGGCTGACCAGGCGCGACAGCCGCTCGCGGGCCGGCTCCAGGCCTTCGGCCAGCGCGTCTTCCACCGCCAGCACCTCGTCGCGCAGCATGCGCCAAGCCAGCATGGGCTTGAGCAGCAGCGCAAGAATCGGCACCGACCACCACAGCGACAAGCCCAGCACACGCCGCTGCAGCCACCACGCCGCCGCGCCCAGGCCGATCGCCAGCGCCAGCCACACCAGCGTGCCGCTCCAGAAGGCCGCGCTCGGCTGCATCACCCGCAGCCGGCACCCGAGAGGCCACAGGAGTTTGCCCAGCCAGGCCACCGGGTGGAAGGCATCACGCGGCTCGCCGAACAGCGTGTCGAGCGCCCAGGCCAGCAGCAGCGCGAGCGCCAGGGCGAAGGCGTGTGAGGAGATGACAGCATTCAGCATCGGGTGGTGTCAGCCTTCGGTGCTACGGCGTTGGCCGG
>JBBRFR010000310.1:0-4976 GCA_038241485.1 Burkholderiales bacterium | reverse complement strand
CTGGACGCGCCGGCTTCGGGCCGCATGGCGGTGGGTGAGGCCATCACCAATTTGCTGGCTGCGCCTTTTGAGCTGCCCCGCGTCAAGCTGAGCTGCAACTGGATGGCCGCGTGTGGCGAGCCCGGCGAAGACGCGGCGCTCTACGACACAGTGAAGGCCGTGGGCATGGAGCTGTGCCCCGCGCTGGGTATCAGCGTGCCAGTGGGCAAAGACAGCCTCTCGATGCGCACCCGCTGGAGTGAGGGCACGACGGCCAAGCAGGTCACCGCCCCGGTGAGCCTGGTCGTCACCGCTTTCGCGACGCTTGCCGATGTGCGCCCCACGCTCACGCCGCAGTTGCAGTCCGGCGACACCACGCTGATCCTGATCGACCTCGGCAATGGCAAGAACCGCATGGCCGGCTCGATGCTGGCTCAGGTGCTGAACCAGTTTGGTGACAAAGTGCCCGACCTGGATGACCCGCAGCGCCTGAAGGCGCTCGTCAACGCCATCAACCAGCTGCGCAGCGAAAACAAGCTGCTGGCCTACCACGACCGCAGTGATGGCGGCCTCTGGGCTTCAGTGACCGAGATGGCCTTCGCCGGCCACCTGGGCGTGAGCCTCAACATCGACATGCTGGTTACCGAAGGGGACGGCATCAGCGACAGCCGCGCCGAATACGGCGACTCCAAGAACTGGGCCGGCCAGGTGAGTGCACGCCGGGCCGAGCTGAGCTTGCGCGCGCTGTTCAGCGAGGAGCTGGGTGCCGTGATCCAGGTGCGCACGCCTCAGCGCAACGAGGTGATGCAAACCCTGCGCGAGCACGGCCTCAGCAAACACAGCCACTTCATCGGCAAGCCGAACAACAAGGGCGTGGTGGAAATCTGGCGCGACGCCAAGGCCATTTTCAGCGCGCCGCTGCGCGACCTGCACCAGGCCTGGGACGACGTGAGCTGGCGCATTGCTCAGCTGCGCGACAACCCGGTTTGCGCCGATGCCGAGCACGAGGCTGCGGGCCGCAGCGAAGACCCGGGCCTGCACGTGCACCTGACGTTCGACCCCCTCTCCGTTCGCCCTGAGCCTGTCGAAGGGCCTCTGAGCACGGCGCTGGCTCCCTTCGACAAGCTCAGGGCGATCGGGAATACAAGCTCAGCCCGAACGGTGGGGCTGAAGCTCACCCGCCCCAAGCTCGCCATCTTGCGCGAACAAGGTGTCAACAGCCACGTCGAGATGAGCTACTCGATGCACCAGGCCGGCTTCGATACCTTCGACGTGCACATGAGCGACCTCCAGACCGGCCGCGCGCGGCTCGACCAATTCCAGGGCTTCATCGCCTGCGGGGGCTTCAGCTACGGCGACACGCTCGGCGCCGGCGAAGGCTGGGCGCGCTCGGTGATGTTCAACCCGGTGCTGGCCGAGCAGTTCGCGGCCTTCTTCCAGCGCCAAGACACCTTCGCCCTGGGTGTGTGCAACGGCTGCCAGATGATGGCCGCGCTGTCGCCCATCATCCCCGGCGCGCAGGCTTGGCCGAAGTTCACGCGCAACAAGAGCGAGCAGTTCGAGGCGCGTCTGAGTTTGGTCGAGGTGCTGGAAAGCCCGTCGATTTTCTTCAAGGGGATGGCCGGCAGCCGCCTGCCGATCGCAGTGGCCCATGGCGAAGGCTTTGCCGACTTCTCGCAGAGAGGGGATGCAAAAGCCGTGCACCGCGCGATGCGCTTCGTCGACAACACCGGCGCACCCACCGTGGCCTACCCGTTCAACCCGAATGGCAGCCCAGAAGGCCTCACCTCGGTGACCACGGCCGATGGCCGTTTCACCGTGTTGATGCCGCACCCCGAGCGCGTGTTCCGCAACGTGCTGATGAGCTGGACCTCGGGCGACAAGAGCGCGCTGAGCCCGTGGATGCAAATGTTCCAGAACGCCCGCCGCTGGGCGGACTGAACCCGAAAGCCCCAATGCACAAGACCCCCGTCAAATACCTGGTGTTGATCGAATCCGACGGCGCGATGCTCGCCAAGCTCTATGACGCTCACCTTGTCGAGGTGAACGACATCGACGCTGCTTCGGAAGAAGTGGCCGTGATGACCCAAGGCCTCACGCCGCAGCGCAGCGGAAACGATGCCACCTGGTCGCGTGTGCTGGCAGGCCACGGCGAGCCCCAGCGGCAGGCCGCACGCATCTTCACTCTGGACGTTTGATCCCATCCACACTTCAACTGCCGGCGACGCCAGCGTCGATGCCGCGCTTGATGTGTACGAAGCCGACCGCCTGCCCGCAGGTGGCGGGCTGTGCGACCTCCCAGCTACAGCGAAAAGCATGAACCCCTACACCCTCTACGGCGCTGAGATCAGCTACTTCACCGGCAAGGTGCGCGCGTACCTGCGCTGGAAAGACTTGCTCTTTGTCGAGACGCTGGCCGATGCCGATGTCTACCGCCAGGTGATCGTGCCGCGGGTGGGTTTTCCGGTGATACCGGTGCTGCTCACGCCGCAAGGTGAGACGCTGCAAGACTCCACCGACATCATCGAAGCCCTGGAGGCCAGGCACCCCGAGCCCTCGGTCGTGCCGGAGACGGGAGTGCAAAGGCTTGCGGCGGCCTTGCTCGAGTTGTATGGCGACGAGTGGTTGGTGATTCCTGCCATGCACTACCGCTGGCACCACAACCGTGAGTGGGCGATGCGGTCCTTTGGCGAGTTGAGCGCGCCCCATGCCTCGCCCGAAGAACAGCTGGAGATCGGCACACGCCGAGCCGGGCCGTTTGCCCAGGCCGCCGTGCTGCTCGGGGCCTCCACGCCCGCGATGCAGGCGGCCGTGGAGCGTTCGTACGAAGCCTTGCTCGCGGAACTGGAGGCCCACTTCGCCACCTCAGTCTGTCTGCTTGGCACGCGACCGTCGATCGGCGACTTCGGCCTCTATGGTCCGCTTTACGCCCACCAATACCGCGACCCGGCCAGCGGTGCGCTGATGCGCCGCCTGGCGCCAAGCGTGGTGGCTTGGATCGAGCGCCTGCGGGACGCACCCGCACCGCGCAGCGGTGAGTTCCTGAGTGGCGATGCCGTGCCCGACACGCTGGCGCCGGTGATGCGCCGCATGATGCGCGAGCTGATGCCGGTGCTTGCCGATTCATCACGCCTGCTCGCCGAGTGGGTGAAGGCGCACCCCGGCGAGCACATTCCTCGGGTGCTCGGCTCGCACACCTTCGAGCTAGAAGGTGTGCAAGGTGAGCGCATCGTGCGGCCCTACAGCCTGTGGATGATGCAGCGTGCGCGCGACGTGTACGCCAGCCTCTCAGCCGCCGAGCGCGAGCGGGCCGATGGCTGGCTCGATGTCATCGGTGGGCAGGTGTTTCGCGAGTTCATCGACCCGCCTCGCTTGGCACGCCATGGCTTGAGCGTGAGGCTGGCGGCCTGAGCGGTCATGGCGCGCCGCCAAGCCCTGGTCGCGTAAGTGCCGGCCTGGTTGAGCTGACACCCGCAACTCGGCTGGGCCGGATAACATCCGCCCGGCCATGAACAGCAACGAAACCGACCTCAACGAAGCCAACCCGCATGCCTTGGCAGCCATCGTCGAGGCCAGCGCCAAGCGCAGCATCGTGGCCTCTGAGGACATCCTTGATGAGCGAGGCGTCAAGCTGTGGGCCCGCGGCCAGCCGGTCTCGGAGTCGCTGCAACAGCGCCTGCTCGAACGCAAGCTGCGCCAGCCGCTCGAAGCGTCTTTGCAAGCTGCCGACGGTGTCAGCGGCGCCGAGCTCAAAGCCGCGCTTGAGGCCTTCTTTTCGTCTGAGCACGTGATGGCCGCGGCGCTCAAGCCCTGGGCGCCCAAGCTGGTGGATGAAGTGGCGGCGCTGCCCTTGCACTCGGTGGCCCAGCTGCTGCTCACCGCCTTGCAAGCCTCGCGTGCCGGCGCGTTTGACCATGCTGTGCGCGGCATGGCGCTGGCCGGCGCGATAGCGCTCAGCACCGGCGCCGATGCGGCACAACTCCGGCTTGCATTGCTGGGTGGCTTGCTGCATGACTTGGGCGAGATCTACGTTAACCCCGACTACCTCAATCCCAAGCAGCCACTCGATTTGTCGGGCTACCGGCATGTGGCGGTGCACCCGCGAATCGGTGCGGTGCTATTGACGCGTCTGGCGAGCGATTACCCGCCCGCTTTGGCACGCGCCATCGGCGAGCACCATGAACGGCTCGATGGCACGGGCTACCCGGGGCGCCTGAGCAGTGCGGCGATTTCGCCGCTGGGCCGCCTGCTGGCGGTGGTCGAAGTCACGCTGGGCGTGGCGGCTGCGGCCACGGCACCGTGGGCGCATGCGAGCTTCGCCTTGCGCGTGGTGCCGGGTGAGTTTGATGGCGCTTATGTCGGTTTTGTGGCGGCGGCATCGCGCCAAGCCGACGAAGACCTGGGTGACGCGCAGGCGCTGCCGCCCAAGGGCCTGAGCAGCGTGAACGACCAGATTGGCGCGGCGCTGGCCCAGGCCTTCCAGATCAACAAATCGGTGCAGGCCACGCCAGCGGTTCGCGCGATTGCCGAGCGCGCTGGGTTGCTGCTGTTTCGACTGCGCACTGGCTGGAACGCGATGGGCCTGTGGTCGGCCGACAGCGAAGACGCCTCGCTCGAGGCGCGCTTTGAGATTCGCATGGCCGGGCGCGAGTTGGCCTATCGCATGCGGTTTATTCGGCGCGAATGCCTGTGGGCCGAGAAAGAGCTGAGTGACGAAGACGCGTTGCTGCTCGCGCCGTTGTGGATGTGTCTGGAGCCGGTGTCGGCGGTGGCTTGAACCAAATTCCGCGTCCCCGAAGAGCCAACCGGCTCAGTCGTCCTCGAACAACGCTTCCCAAGGCACACGCACCATCACATTGGATTCAATGGTGATCGACACGACGCCGTGATCGGCATGCGAGGTGTCGCGGCGAACTGGGTGTGCCAGTGCGTCTCCGTGGCGGTTGGTCACGCAGGCCACGATAGGCGCATTGACGTTTTCGCCTCGCTTCACGACG
>JBBRFR010000309.1:0-5013 GCA_038241485.1 Burkholderiales bacterium | reverse complement strand
TCACCGTGCCCGTTGTCACGCAGAACGCCGCGGTCTCCTTGCCCAAAGAGACCAACATCGTTCGCCAGACCAAGCCCGAGAACATCGAAATCTCGGTCAACAAGGACGGTGATGTGTTCTGGAACGCGCAACCGGTGCCAGACAACAACGCCCTCGTGGAGCGGCTGAAGAAGATTGCGGTGATCACCCCGCAACCCGAGATCCACATTCGTGGCGATGAAAAGTCGCGCTACGAATCGGTGGGCCGGGTGGTCTTTGCGTGCCAGCGTGCTGGCATCCAGAAGATCAGCTTCGTCACCGAACCGCCGCCGCGCGGCTAACCGTCACATTTGCCGGGAGATAAAAACCATGGGAATGAACGTAGGTTCAGGAAGCGGCAATGGCGAGCCGGAAGTGATGGTCGAGATGAACACCACGCCGCTCATCGACGTGATGCTGGTGTTGTTGATCATGCTGATCATCACCATCCCGATCCAGCTGCACTCGGTCAACCTCAACATGCCGGCCGGCAACCCGCCGCCGCCGACGGCGCCGCCGGTGGTCGTGACCATCGACATCGATTTCGACGGCACCATCTTCTGGAATGGCGAAGCCATGCCAGACCGCGCGGCGCTGGAAGCCAGGCTGATGAGCACCGCCGCCATGCCCGACCAGCCCGAGGTGCACCTGCGCCCCAACAAGCTGGTGGAGTACGGCGCCGTGGCGATGGTGATGGCCAGCGCACAGCGCCTGGGCGTGACCAAGCTAGGCATGGTGGGCAACGAACAATTCATCAAGTGATCGCACGCGCATGAAGACGAGCTACACACTCCAACTGATTGCGTCCTTGGCGCTGGCTGCCAGCATGGCGGGGGCGCTCGCGCAGGAAGGCTTGCGCCCCGATGTGGGCAAGCCGCTGCAGGCTGCGCAAGAACTCGTCAAGGCGCAGAAGTTCAAGGAGGCACTGACCAAGGTCCGCGAGGCCGACGCCGTGCCGAACAAGAACGCCAACGAGAGCTACATGGTCGAACGCATGCGCATCGCCGCTGCCTCGGGCGCGGGTGATGCCGAGACGGCGGCCAAGTCGTTCGAGGCCTTGAAGGCCAGCGGCAAGTTGCCGGGTGCCGAGCAGCTGCGCATGCTGGAGTCTTTGGCCGGGGCGTTCTACCGCGCCAAGGATTACGCCAAGACCGTGACCTGGGGCAAGCGCTACCTCGCCGAGGGCGGCTCCAACGGGGTGATCCGCACCCTCGTGATCCAGTCGCAGTACCTCAGTGGCGACTACGCCGGCGCCACCAAAGAGCTGGTGGTCGAAGTGCAAAACGATGAGCGGGCAGGTCGCGTACCGGCCGAAGACCGCCTGAAGCTGCTGCTCAACGCAGCCCAGCGCATCAACGACAACGGCAGCTACGTGATGGCCATGGAGCGCCTGGTCACGCATTACCCCAAGAAGGAGTACTGGGCCGACTTGTTGGGTCGCGTGCAACGCAAGCCCAACTTCAGCGACCGGCTCGCGCTCGACGTTTACCGTTTGATGCTGGCCTCGGGCAGCATGCGCAACGCCAACGACTACATGGAAATGGCGCAGCTCGCCGTGCAGGCCGATCTACCGGGCGAAGGCAAGCAGGTGGTCGAAAAAGGCTTTGCCGCGGGCGTGTTGGGCGCGGGCACACCCGCCGAGGCCGACCGCCATCGTCGCCTGAAAGACCTGGTGAACAAGCGCACCGAAGAAGCCAAGGCCGGCCTGCCTGCGCGTCAGGCGCAGGCGGCGTCGGCCAAGGCGGGCAATGACCTGGTTGATCTGGGTTTTGCCCAAAGTTTCAACGGTGAACCCAAGAAGGCCATTGCCTTGATGGAGCAAGGCATCGCCAAGGGCGGCCTCAAGCGCGCCGATGACGCCAAGCTGCATCTGGGCATCGCCTGGTTGATGGCGGGTGACACAGCGCGTGCGCAGGCGGCGTTCAAGACGGTGACCGGCAACGACGGCGCCGCCGACCTGGCGCGCTTGTGGTCGCTGATTGCAAGGCAGAAGCCGTAGTCAGGGGGCCAATCACTTCGGCGCCAGGCGGATGGCCCCATCCAGCCGGATCACCTCGCCATTGAGCATGTCGTTGGTGATGATCTGGTGCACAAGCTTGGCGTAGTCGGCCGGAGTGCCCAGCCGGCTAGGGAACGGCACCCCGGCTGCCAGCGCGTCTTGCACGTCTTGCGGCATCGAAAACAACATTGGCGTGCCGAAGATGCCCGGTGCGATCGTCATGTTGCGAATGCCGTTGCGCGCCAGGTCGCGGGCGATCGGCAAAGTCATGCCCACCACGCCACCCTTGGAGGCCGCGTACGCCGCCTGGCCGATCTGGCCGTCGAAGGCTGCCACGCTGGCGGTTGAAATCAGCACACCGCGCTCACCGGTGGCTTCGGGTTCGTTGCGGCTCATGGCTTCGGCCGCCAGACGGATCATGTTGAAGCTGCCGATCAGGTTGACGGTGACCACCTTGCTGAACAGCGCCAAGGGGTGCGCCCCTTCTTTGCCGACCGTTTTGACGGCTGGCGCAATACCGGCGCAGTTCACCAGGCCCATCAATTTGCCCATGGCCGTGGCGGCGGCGACCACCGCCTGGCCGTCGGCCTCCTGGCTCACATCGCACTTGACGAAGCGGCCACCGAATTCTTTGGCGACGGCTTCGCCTCGATCGACTTGCAGGTCAGCAATCACCACCTTGCCGCCGTGCGCCGCCAGCATGCGCGCCGTGCCTTCACCCAAGCCGGAGGCTCCGCCGGTGACGATGAAAACCTTGCCTGCGATGTCCATGGTGAGCTCCTGCGGAGGGTGGTGTTGCGCTTGATTCTGGATGAAAAAAAGCCGCTCATCGAGCGGCTTTTTTGAGTGCTTGCGACTGACCTCAGCTCAAGGCACCGAGCGCGCGCGCTGTGATCTCGTCGACTGTGCCGGTGCCCGAAATCTTGCGGTACTTCGGAGCCCCGGCGTCGCCGGTGGCGGCCCACTTGGAGTAGTACTCGACCAGCGGGCGAGTCTGGTTCTGGTACACCTCCAGGCGCTTCCTGACGGTTTCTTCTTTGTCGTCTTCGCGCTGGATCAGGTCTTCGCCGGTCACGTCGTCCTTGCCGGCCACCTTGGGCGGGTTGTACTTGACGTGGTAGGTGCGGCCCGAGGCCACGTGCACGCGGCGGCCACTCATGCGCTCGATGATGGCGGCGTCTGGCACGTCGATCTCAAGCACGATGTCGAGCTTCACGCTGGCGGCCTTGAGCGCGTCGGCCTGCGGGATGGTGCGTGGAAAACCGTCGAACAAAAAGCCGTTGGTGCAGTCGGATTGGGTGATGCGCTCTTTAACCAGGCCGATGATGATGTCGTCGCTGACCAGCGCGCCCGAGTCCATCACCTTCTTGGCGGCCAGGCCCATCGGTGAGCCCGCCTTGACGGCGGCACGCAGCATGTCGCCGGTGGAGATCTGGGGAATGCCGAACTTCTGGCAAATGAATGCCGCTTGTGTCCCTTTTCCGGCGCCCGGTGCGCCCAGCAGGATCATTCTCATCTGGTGTCCTCTATTTATAGAATTTGCAGGGCGCCTGCATCGGCTGCCGACCCAACGTTGCCAATGAGAATAGCACGCGCTTCTACGCGAAAAGCTGACGCACACGCGCCAAGTCTTCCGGGGTGTCGACGCCCGGGCCGGGCCGGGATGCACTCACGTGCACCGCGATGCGCTCCCCGTGCCATAGCACCCGCAGTTGCTCCAGAGATTCGATTGTCTCTAGCGGGCAGGGGGTCAGCGTCGGGAAGCGGCGCAAGAAGCCGGCGCGGTAGCCGTACAAGCCGATGTGGCGCAGCGGCAGGCTGCTCGGCGGCAACTGCGTCAAGCCGTTTGCATAGCCGTCGCGCCACCACGGAATGGGTGCGCGCGAGAAATACAGGGCCCGGCCTGCGCCATCGAGTACCACCTTGACCACGTTGGGGTTGCCCAGTTCGTCGACCGAGTCGATGGCGTGTGCAGCGGTGCTCATCACACAATCGGGCCGTGTGCTGAGCATGGCTGCGCACGCGTCGATCAGCGCGGGGTCGATCAGCGGCTCGTCACCTTGCACGTTGACCACAGCGTCGTCGCCATCCAGCCCGAGCAAGTTGCAGGCTTCGGCCAGGCGGTCACTGCCGGTGGCGTGGTCGGCGCGTGTCAATACGCAGGCGACTTGGTGGGCTTCACAGGCTTGCACGATCTCGTGGTCGTCGGCTGCGACCACCACGCGGCTTGCCTGAGAGCGGGCGGCTTGCCGCGCCACCCGCACCACCATCGGCACACCGCCAAGGTCGGCGAGTATCTTGCGGGGCAGGCGGGTCGATTGCAGCCGCGCCGGCACCAACACCGTGAAACTCACGCTGCACTCTCCGCGGCCGGTGCATCGAGGGAGCGAGCTTCGGATTCGAGCATCACCGGGATGCCGTCGCGCACCGGGAAGGCCAGGCGGTCGGCGCGACAGATCAGCTCATGCTTCGCATGAAAAGGCGGGCGCTCGTGTTCAAGCGGCCCTTTGCACAAGGGGCAGACCAGCAATTCAAGCAATCGAGTGTCCATGTCGGATCCTTCAGGGTCTATCGGTCGCAGGCAGCCACTGCATCAGTTCGGACGCAAACGCCGGGCTCAACTCAAAGTCTAGCGTCGCGACCCACACGCGGGTGGTGCCCATGGCTTCGGGATGCAGTTTGACCGCGTCTTTTTCAGTCACGATCACCTCCCGTGTGTCTGCGGGCCAGGGCAGGACAGCGAAGTCATGGTGATCGGGCAGGGGCAGTTCGGTGATGGAGAGCCCTTGTGCGCGCAGCATCTCGAAGAACCGCTGGGGCCGGGCCAGGCCCGCGGCGGCGAGCACGGTGCGGCCTGTCAGTTCGGCACATGTTTCGAGGCGAGCGGTTTGCCCCAGCCACCAAAGGGGCAGGGTCACCAGGCCGCTCAAGCGCCGGCCGGCGAGGTGGCCGCGCAGCGCGGTGCTCGGCGCAGCGGCGTTGTAGAGCACCACGCT
>JBBRFR010000308.1:0-5035 GCA_038241485.1 Burkholderiales bacterium | reverse complement strand
AGCCCAGCAGCAGCGCCACATCTTGCGGTGAAACGCGCCCCAACGCCGCCTGGCCCAAAAAGCGGATCACCATCATCGTCAGCACGATGGTCAGGATGACCACCAGGGTGGCGCCGAAGGTGCGCGACAGGTCTCGCCTCAGAGAGGAATCGAATAACATCGTTGGATTCTTGAATGGGCCGCATTATGGACTTCCGACAACAGATTTCTTCGCCCAACAGCTTGTCTTCATTGACCGCAGACGCTTTGCTGCTGGTGCTGGCGGGTGAAGCGATTGATGCGGGCCTCGATGCCAAGCTGGCCACACCGCTCAACGATGCGCTGGCCCACGAAGACCTCAAGCTCAAGGCCGGTAGCTGTCTCTACCTGCACCGTTTGCCGGGGGTGAAGGCGCCACGCGTGGTAGCCGCTGCGATGGGTGGCTCGGGTGTGAAGGCCTTCAAAGCGGCCGTGTTGCAGGGCCTCAATCAACTCAAGGGCATGGGCGCCCAGCACGTGGTGGTGGCTTTGGTCGGCGGCGCTGAGCTCGACGAGCAGCACGCCGAAGCCGTGGTGACCGCAGCGGCAGATGCCACCTACCTCTACCGTCACACCAAACCGAGCGCACCGCAGCCCTCCAAGCTCGCCAAGCTGACGCTGGTGTGCAGCAAAGGGCAAGCCAAAGCCGTGCAAGCCGGCCTGGTGCGAGGGCAAGCGGTCAGCGCCGGCGTCACGCTCGCCCGCGACCTGGCCAACCGGCCTGGCAACCACTGCACGCCGAGCTACCTGGCCGAGCAGGCCAAGAAGCTCGGCAAGGCACATGACCTCAAGGTCGACGTGCTCGACCGAAAAGAGATCGAAAAACTCGGCATGGGCGCCTTCCTCGCCGTCGCCCAGGGCTCGCACGAGCCGCCGCGTTTCATCGTGGCGCGCTACAACGGTGCCGCCAAGACACAAGCGCCGGTGGTGCTGGTGGGCAAGGGCATCACGTTTGACACCGGCGGCATCTCGATCAAGCCCGCCGCCGAGATGGACGAGATGAAGTTCGACATGGGAGGTGCGGCCAGCGTGCTGGGCACTTTGCGCGCCGTGGCCGAACTCAAGCCAAAGCTCAACCTGGTGGTGATCGTGCCCACCTGCGAAAACATGCCCGATGGCCGCGCCATCAAACCTGGTGACGTGGTCACCAGCATGTCGGGCCAGACCATCGAAATCTTGAACACCGACGCCGAAGGCCGGCTCATCCTGTGCGACGCGCTCACCTATGCCGAGCGCTTCAAACCGGCGGTGGTGATCGACGTGGCCACGCTCACCGGCGCCTGCGTGGTGGCGCTCGGCAAACTCAACTCGGGCCTCTTCTCACCCGACGACGCCCTGGCGGGTGAATTGCTCGCCGCCAGTCAGGCCGCGCTCGACCCAGCCTGGCGCATGCCGCTAGACGAGGAATACGCCGAGGGCCTGAAGAGCAACTTTGCCGACATGGGCAACGTGGGCGGGCGTGAGGGCGGTGCGATCACCGCCGCCTTGTTCCTGAAGAAGTTCACCGCCAAGTACCGCTGGGCGCACCTCGACATCGCCGGCACCGCCTGGAAATCGGGTGCCGCCAAGGGCTCCACCGGGCGGCCGGTGGCGCTGTTGACCCACTTCGTTCTGTCGCAGGCCGGTTGACGTGATGGCGACCCCCCACGTCGCTTCGCTCCTGCCTCCCGAGGGGGGCACCAGCCGCCTTGGGCGGCCCGGCGGCGGCTGGGTTTGAACCGCAGCCATGACCGAGGTCAGCTTCCACTTCAACGTGCCCGATCGCATGGGCTACGCCTGCCGCTTGTTGCGCAAAGCGGTGCGTCGCGGTGCGCGCGTGGTGGTGGCCGCACCAACGCCGGTCTTGACGGCACTCGACCGCCAGCTGTGGGTTTTCGAGCCACTCGACTTTGTGCCCCATGTGCACGCCCGGCCTGGCCAGCCGCTGGCGCCGCGCCTGCAAGCCACCCCCATCTGGCTGACCGAACAGGTGCACGAGGCACCGCACCACGAGGTGCTGCTCAACATGGGTGACGAGCTGGTCGACGGCTTCGAGACCTTCGCCCGGGTGATCGAGCTGGTGTCGCTTGACGGCCCCGACCGCCAAGCCGGCCGCGCACGCTGGAAGCACTACAGCGACCGTGGCTATGTGATCGCCAAGCACGACGTGGCCCAGGAGGCTGCGGCATGAAGGTCAACACTCAGCCGCCGCGCAGCGTGCCGGTGCTGACCGAGGTGGTGGTCATGCCCAAGACGGGGCCCATGCTCGACAGCGAGTACCCGGCGATGGGCGCCGAAAGCGACTTTCCCGCCACCGAGCCCGCTCGGCTCGACGAGAAGCCCGCTGTTGCGGTCGCCAAGGCGAGGCCGGCGCCGCCGGTCATCGACGAAGCCGCGCTGACCCAGCGTGTGCTGGCCGACCTGGACAAACAGCTCGACCTGATGTTCGAGCACCGCCTGCGGGAAACCCTGGCGCCGGTGCTCGCGCGCATGACCGACGCCTTGGTGCGCGAGATGCGCAACCAGCTGGCGCTGAGCCTGCGCGAGATGGTGGCGCGGGCGGTGGCGCTCGAGCTCGATCGGCTCCACAGGCGCTGACACGCCGCATGCACCAATTGAGCAACACCTCTTATTGCATTCTCGACGCGCATTCGGGATCATGGCGGCCTGTCTGAGGCTGCAAGCATCGGCACAAGCTTTGCTAATCAGTTTTCCCAACCCTTAAGGAAATTCAAATGAAGAGATCGATCTTTGCGCTCTCCGCGGCGGCCACCGTCGTGATCGCGCTGTCGGCATGCGGCAAAAAAGCAGAGCCCACGACAGCTGCTCCCGTCGCATCGGCTCCTGCAGCAGCGGCGGCAGAGTCCTCCGTTATCAAGATCGGCCACGTGGCCCCCACCAGCGGCGGCATCGCCCACCTGGGCAAAGACAACGAGATGGGCGCTCGCATGGCCATCGACGAGCTCAACGCCAAGGGCGTGATGATCGGCGGCAAGAAGGTCACCTTCGAGCTGATCGCCGAAGACGACGCTGGTGACCCCAAGCAAGGCACCGCCGCCGCTCAGAAGCTGGTTGACTCTAAGGTTAACGGCGTCATTGGCCACCTGAACTCAGGCACCTCGATCCCGGCCTCCAAGATCTACAGCGACGCCGGCATTCCGCAAATCTCGCCGTCGGCCACCAACCCCAAGTTCACCCGCCAGGGCTTCAAGACCACGTTCCGCGTGGTGGCCGATGACGTGCACCTGGGCGGCACGCTGGGCAAATACTCGATGACCGACCTGAAAGGCAAGTCGATCGCTGTGATCGACGACCGCACGGCCTATGGCCAAGGCGTTGCCGAAGAGTTCGAAAAGGGTGTCGTTGCCTCTGGCGGCAAGGTCACTGCCCGCCAATTCACCACCGACAAGGCCACCGATTTCACCGCCATCCTGACCGCCGTGAAGGCGTCCAAGCCCGACATCGTGTTCTACGGCGGCATGGACGCCGTGGCCGGCCCGATGATCCGCCAAGCCAAGCAACTCGGCATCAAGGCCAAGTTTGTCGGCGGCGACGGCATCTGCACGGGCGAGCTGCCCAAGCTGGCCGGTGGCGCCATGGCCGACGGCCAGGTGGTGTGCGCCGAAGCCGGCGGTGTTGAAGGCGAAGCCAAGGCAGGTCTGGAAGAGTTCAAGACCAAGTTCAAGGCCAAGTTCAACACCGACGTGCAGATCTACGCACCCTACGTGTACGACGCTGTCAACGTGATGGTGGCTGCCATGATCAAGGCCGACTCGGCCGACCCTGCCAAGTACCTGCCTGAGCTGGCCAAGACCACCGACTTCAAGGGCGTGACCGGCACCATTTCGTTCGACGAAAAGGGTGACGTGAAAAACGGCGCTCTGACGCTCTACACCTACAAGGGTGACAAGCGCGAACAAATCGCCGTGGTTCGCTGAGCTTTCAGTTAAAGCTGGCAAAAAAGGGCGCCTTCGGGCGCCCTTTTTTGTGGCCGTTCGCCGCGTGGGGCGGTGGCGCTCAGGCAGCGAAATCAACATCCCGCTGCGTTTGTGCGTTCGGAACCGCACAGACGCACGCCTCGAACCCTCATACGGTCTGAGTTCAGCCGCGACCGGGGGCGATTGATCTCATGCAGAGCGCAACTAACACGCGGGCGATGGCATTGCTGGCTGACAGAGTCGCAACGAATGCTGATGCCAGCCAGATTTCCGATGCCATTGCCGCGGCATGGCACGACTTGGATCAGGCACTTTCCCCGGTGCTGGGGCGGCGCGGTATGGCCGCTCTCTACAAACGAAGTCTGCACCTGAACACCGCCGCCTACCCGTGGCTCGCGCAGATGCGCGCAGGTGTTGATGCGAATTTGGCCCTTGATGTGGCGCCGTTGCGCGAGACGCTGGCCGAGCGCAGTGAGGCGCAAGCAGCGCAAACGGGCGCAGCGCTCATCCATACCTTCGCCGAATTGCTGGAAACCTTGATCGGCGTGTCGCTCAGCGAGCGATTGTTGGGTTCGGTCTGGGTTCTTTCATCAACCGGCGGCACACCCGCTCAGGACACCGTGTTATGAACACCAAAGTAACCATCAAGCAATTGACCACCGGCGTGCCTGGGCTGGACGAGGTACTCGGCGGCGGCGTACCCGAGTTCTCTTTCACACTCATTGCCGGTCCGCCGGGTAGTGGCAAGACGACCCTCGCGCACCAGATGATGTTTGCGCTGGCCACGGCGCAAAAACCGGCGCTCTATTTCACCGTGTTGGGCGAGCCGCCCTTGAAGATGCTGCGCTATCAGCAGCAGTTCGATTTTTTCGACAGTCGGCGCATCAATGAATCGATTTTCTTCATCGACCTGGCAGACGAGGTCGCCGCCGGCGATCTTGAGCGCGTGTTGCAGCGCATTGCCGCAGAAGTGGAAAAGCGCGGGCCCGGTTTTGTGTTTGTGGATTCCTTTCGCTCCTTGGTGCTGGCAAGCTCCGGGGCGGCCCCCCTGCACGGCCGCGTTCAGCAGTTTGTGCAGCGGCTCAGCATGCTCATGACGA
>JBBRFR010000307.1:0-5040 GCA_038241485.1 Burkholderiales bacterium | reverse complement strand
AGCCGTCAAAGGCGGCAAGTCAATCGACACCAGCATGGGCCTCACGCCCACCGGCGGCGTGATCATGGGCACGCGCAGTGGTGACCTCGACCCTGGCCTGCTGGTCTACCTGCTGCGCCACAAAAACTTCGACGTGGCCATGCTGGAGGATCTGGTCGATCACCGCTCCGGCCTGCTGGGAATTTCAGGCGTCGCAAGCGGCATGCGGCGCCTGCATGAGGCGGCTGAATCGAACCCCGACGCACGGCTTGCCATCGAGATGTTTTGCCTGTCGGTGCGCAAGCAGATTGCGGCCATGATTTCCGTGCTTGAAGGCGTTGACCTGCTCGTTTTCACCGGCGGCATTGGCGAAAACGATGCCGTGGTGCGCGCGTCGATTTGCGGCGGCTTGTCGTGGGCCGGGCTCAGCCTCGACGACGCTGCGCCGCGCTGCACCGTGCGGGTTCTCCCCTCGCAAGAAGACGAACAGATCGCCCGCCACACCCGCGTGGTGGTCGCAGCGTGATGCTGGCCGACCCCTCGGTCGTGAACAGCGACGAGGTGGTGACAGCGCTCGAGGTCGACATCGAGCACGGGCTCAGCACGCAAGAAGCAGCGCGTCGTTTGGTGCAAAACGGGCGCAACGAACTCCGGGCGAAAACGCGGGCACCCGCGTGGCGGCGCATCCTGTCGCAGTTTCAAGACCCGCTGATCTACCTGTTGTTGGCCGCGGTGGGGGTCGCGCTGGTCGCATGGGTGATCGAGGGCCGCGTGGGCTGGCCCGTGGATGCCATCGTCATCGCGGCCATCGTGCTGCTCAACGGCGTGCTGGGCCATGTGCAGGAAGCCAAAGCCGAAAACGCCGTGGCGGCCCTTGCCAAGATGACGGCTGCGACCTCTGCAGTGTTGCGTGACGGCAAGCCGCAGCGCGTGCCGAGTGCCGAGCTGGTGCGCGGAGACGTGCTCGCGCTGGCCGAGGGCGATGCCGTCGGCGCCGACGCGCGGCTGATTCAGGCCACGACGCTGCGAATGCTGGAAGCCGCGCTGACCGGAGAGAGCGGGGCCGTGCTCAAAGACATCGCCACGCTGCGCCAACCGGCCGCCCTTGGAGACCAGCTCAGCATGGTCTTCAAAGGCACAGCGGTGGCGCAGGGCACAGGCCGCGCGGTGGTCACGGCCACCGGCATGGACACCCAGGTGGGCAAGGTCGCAGCGATGCTCGAGGCCACCCCCGAGGAGCCAACGCCGCTCGAGAAAGAGATCTCGCGCATCGGGCGCGCGCTCGGCATCGCGGTCGTTGTGATTGCCGCGGTGGTGGTGGCGACCATCCTGCTGATGTCGGAGATTCGTTCTGCCGCCGATGTGGTGCATGTGCTGTTGCTCGGTGTGGCGCTGGCGGTGGCGGCGGTTCCCGAAGGCTTGCCGGCGATCCTGTCGGTGGTGCTTGCGCTGGGCGTGCAGCGCATGGCCAAGCACCACGCCATCGTCAAGAATTTGTCGTCGGTCGAGACGCTGGGCTCCGCGTCGGTCATCTGCTCTGACAAGACCGGCACCTTGACCCGCTCAGAGATGACCATCGAGCGGGTGATGACGGCCTCGGGCGCCACCCAGGTGAGCGGGGTGGGGTACGCGCCGCAAGGGCGGGTCGAGCACGAAGGCGCGGCGCTCACCGAAGGCGCGCTGCGCGCCGAGAACATCTTGATGTTGAGCGGCGGCAGCCTCGCCGGCAACGCCGATCTGCGCCAGACCGAGGGCGGCGTGTGGGAGATCCACGGTGACCCCACCGAAGCCGCCTTCTTGGTGGCCGAGCGCAAGCTGGGGGTGACAGAGCGGCGCGAAAAACGCTTCGAGCGCATGGGTGAAATCCCGTTCACGTCAGAGCGCAAGCTGATGACGACGATCGAGCGCGACCACGAACACGATGATGAGCTTGTGCTGATCACCAAGGGTGCGCCCGACGTGCTGCTGGGCCGCTGCAACCGGGCGCGCGTGGGCATGGAGATCGTGGCGCTCGATGACGCACTGCGCGCGCGGCTGCTGGCCGACGTCGACACGCTGTCTGACGCCGCGCTGCGCACGCTGGGTGTTGCCTACCGCCCCCTCGACCCCGGTGAAGACCCCGCTGCCACCGAATCGCTGGAGCGCGACCTGATCTTCGTGGGCACGGTGGGCATGATCGACCCGCCGCGCGAAGAGGCGGCGGTGGCCATCCGCGAGGCGCACCGCGCGGGCATCCGGGTGATCATGATCACCGGCGACCACCCGCGCACGGCCGCGCGCATCGCCGCTGACCTGGGGATCGTGGAGGCCGAAGCCGTCGCCCTGACCGGGCTGCAACTGGACGCACTCGACGGCGAAGCGTTCGCCTCCGCGGTGCGCACGACCTCGGTCTACGCTCGCGTGTCGCCCGCCCACAAGCTGCGCATCGTCGACGCGCTCCAGGCCGACGGCAACATCGTCGCCATGACCGGTGATGGCGTCAACGATGCGCCCGCATTGAAGGCGGCTGATATCGGCGTCGCGATGGGCGTCACCGGCACCGAGGTGACGAAAGAGGCGGCCAAGATGATCCTGGCCGACGACAACTTTGCGACCATCGTCGAGGCTGTGCGCGAAGGGCGCGCCATCCTTGACAACATTCGCAAGTTCTTGCGCTACCTGCTGTCCACCAACATGGGCGAGGTGCTGACGGTCTTCTTGGGCGTGGTGGGGGCTGGCGTGATCGGCTTGACATCGGGCGATGCCGGTGGTGCCGTGGTGCTGCCGCTGCTTGCCACCCAGCTGCTGTGGATCAACCTCGTCACCGACTCCGGGCCCGCGCTCGCGATGGGCATCGACCCGCCGACCGACGACCTCATGGCACGCAAGCCGCGCCACATCAGCGAGCGGGTGATCGACGCGCGCATGTGGGCCAGCGTGATCCAGACCGGCCTGGTGATCGCCGTGGTGACGTTGCTGACGATGGACATGCTCTTGCCCGGCGGGCTGATCGCGGGCAGCCACGACATCACGACCGCACGCACGGCCGCGTTCACCGTGCTGGTGTTCGCCAGTCTGTTTGGCTGCTTGATCTCGCGTTCTGACATCACCAGTGCGTTCTCGCACCTGTTCGTGAACCCCTGGCTGTGGGGCGCCATTGCGCTCTCGGTGGTGTTGCAGATGGCGGTCGTCCACCTGAGCTTTCTCAACCTGGCATTCGGCACGGTGCCGCTGACGTTGCAGCAGTGGCTGCTGTGCGCAGCCATGGCCAGCGGGGTGCTGTGGTACAGCGAGTTGCGCAAGCTGGTCGCGCGGGCTCGGGCCGTTGACTGATGCTCGTTGAAAAAAGCGTCATGGGCCTTCAGCGCTGACCGGTGTCTTCACGACAGGTTGTTAAACCGAAGGCTGGGCGCCTGCGAACAACAGCTCCCGCATGCGCTCACGCTCCGCGAGGGTGGGCCAGTTGGCATCTTCGGAGACGGTCGCTGAATCAGGCTGGGCAAGGGCGCCCCGGTGCACCGGGGCTTTGGTTGCCTGAGGGCTGTCGACACGCCCTTGCGCGTCGAAGTGGACGAGGCTGTAGGTCTCATTGACCACGGTGTCGGGCTCACCGTCCTTCAGGCGCACGTACCAGTCGGCCAGACGCAGGGTCTGGCCGGCCAGCGCCTCGGCCGATGCCTGGCCACCGGCGAGCGCGACGTACAACGCATGGGGCAGCGGGTGCACACCGCTCCTTTCGTCGAGCAAGAACACATAAGAGGCATGCGCTGCGCCTTCGGTTGCGCTGACGCCGACGCAGGCCTGCAGGCTGTTGCCCGACGCCTCGGCCGCGCTGTACACCGGCGCGAAGCCGCCACCCGGCGTGCGGAAGTTGGTGGTCTGACCTTGGTACAAGCGCGCGGCCACCCATTGCACCGCGCCGTTGTAGGTGTACGCACGCAGGTCGAACTTCATGGGTTTTCTGGCCTGCTCGGTGCTCCGGTCGTCGACCATTCTTTCCCCCGGCGCGACGAGAGCCTGCGCAACATAGTCACCCTCCAGAATGTCTTGCCAGACCCGCTTTGTCAGCTTGTCTCCACGATAAGCCGCGCGGCTGCCAAAACCTGCCACCGGCTTGAAGAACAAACTTCGGCGTGCGTCCCACAGGCGTTGTGCGTCAGCGGGGTCGACCACCTCGGTCCGAGGCACATGCTCCAGCAAGACCTGTTGCGTGGCCGGCGGAACGCCCAACGCTTGCAATCGAGCGGCATCGCTGAACAGGGCAAGGTGGCGCTTGTTCGCATAAAGCGCGTGCGCTTGCGGATGGGGTGTCAGCACCACAGCGTGCTGCAAATACGCTTCGCGCAACGCAGCGCTGCCGGGTTGCTCAAGGTAGAAGTCGGTCAGCCGGTTGTAGACCATGTCGATGGCCAGCTCGCCGTGCCACAGAACGCCCTCGCGCCATTCAAGCGCGCCCGGATCGGCGATGACCGCGCGCAAGCCATGCCGCTCGAACAACTGCTGGAACAACAGGAACTCGGGATAGAGGTACTGCTCCTCGGGTGCGTTGTCGACGATGGCGATGCTGGCCAATGGCGTGGCGGGTTGGCCGGGAAGATGGGACAGATCGGCCAGCCCCCACTCGTGGCGAAACATGCTGACGATGCTCTCTTCGAAGGCTGCCACCGTGGCCCGCGTGGGCAACATCGCATCCACCACCGCGCAACAGGCCCGCTGCGCCCGTGCGAGCACCGCGTTGAGCATGGCCCCACCGGCGTTGGTGTTGACCTCGATCAGCCCCAGCTGACCTTGGCTCACGTGAAAGTCATAGCCAAAGAATGCGCCCAAAGGCCCACGGGTGCCCAGCCGGGCGATGGCGGGCGCGGCCGCCAGCACCTGCTCGCGGTAGGCCGGCAAGGCCACGACCGTCTCGACGGCCTGCATCACCTGCGCCATGCGCTGCAGCTGCAGTGGCGCCACAAACACGGGTTGCGCAGCAAAGAGAAAGGGGCAGCGCTGCCGAACCATCTCGGCAAGGCCCGGTTGGCCCAGCTCTGAATCCAGCGCGCGGGCCAGGGCCTCACTGTCGAGGCTGATGCAAAA
>JBBRFR010000306.1:0-5049 GCA_038241485.1 Burkholderiales bacterium | reverse complement strand
CACCGGCACACTGCGCTGGGGCAGCAACCTCTTTCACATCGGCATCTTGTTCCTGTTCGTCGGGCACTTCGTGGGCCTGCTCACGCCGCACTGGTTCTACGAAGGGTTCATCAGCGCACCCGACAAGCAGCGCATGGCCATCTACTCGGGTGGCCTGGCGGGCATCGTGTGCTTCGTGGGCCTGAGCCTGCTGCTGTATCGCAGGCTGTTTGACCCGCGCATTCGCCTGACCAGCCACCGCACCGACATCGCCATCTTGGTGATCCTGTGGGTGCAGCTGGTGATCGGCCTCATCACGCTGCCGTATTCGTTCGGGCACAAGGACGCTTCGGCCATGCTGATCCTGGCCGATTGGGCACAAGGTGTCGTCACCTTCCGCCCGCACGCCGAAGCACTCATCGCGCTCGACTGGCCCTACATGATTCACCTGATTCTGGGCATGACGATTTTCTTGTTGTTCCCGTTCAGCCGGCTGGTGCACGTGTGGAGCGGCTTTGCCACCGTGGCCTTTTTGTTCCGCCCGCACCAGGTGGTGCGCAGCCGGCGCCTGAATGTGCCGGCCGGCCACAACGAACCGCGTCGACCTGACGCACGCGTCTGAAAGGGGCACAACATGCTCAGTGAAACCGTCGACTTCAGCAGCTTTTCCACCCCGCAGGCCGAGCCGCCACGGGTGGCCCGCATCAACGGCGTGGCCTTGAACAAAGAGGCCGAAACCTTGTCAACCGAAGAGCTGCGCCAACGCGCCTGCACCGAGCTGCTGCGCCAGGCGGCCATGCAGGCCGGTGTGCTCGATGCCGACGACCCGGCACCGCACGATGGCGTGATCAGCCAAGCCGCTTCGAGCGGCATCGAAGCCCTGCTGGAGCGTGAACTGCAAATGCCCGAGCCGTCTGATGAAGCGTGCCGGCGCCACCATGCGGCCCACCCGGCGCGCTACCGCACCGGCGAGCGGGTGCGGGTGCGCCACATCCTGTTCGCCGTGACACCGGGTGTCGACGTGGTCGGCCTGCGCAACCGGGCTGAGGCCTGCCTGCTCGACGTGCGCTGCCACGACGGCAGCACCAGTGACCGGTTTGGCAAGTCAGCCGGTGAGTTGTCCAACTGCCCGAGCGGCGCAGACGGCGGCGAGCTGGGCTGGTTGCAGCCGACCGACTGCGCGCCCGAGTTTGCCAAGGAGCTGTTTGGCCATGTGGAAGTGGGTGTGTTGCCACGCCTGGTGCACAGCCGTTTCGGTTTGCACGTGGTCGAGGTGCTGGAGCGCGAGGGTGGGGCGGCACAAGAGTTTGAGACCGTTCGCGGTGCCGTGGCCATGGCCTTGCGCCAGCAGACCTACGTGACGGCCTTGCGCCAATACCTTCAATTGCTGGCCGGGCAGGCCGACGTGGTGGGTGTGCACTTGGATTCGGCCGACACACCTTTGGTGCAATGAACGCCCCCCAGTCGCTGCGCTCCTGCCCCCAAGGGGCGCCGCCCGGCTTGGGGCGGCCCGGCGCCGGGCCGTAGTCGCCATGCCCGACGAACTGCTGCAACGGCTTCGCAGCTTCCATGAGCACACCTTTCCTGGTGTGCAAGACCAGTTCCAGGACCTGGTGCGAGATGGCCAGCACCCGACGATTCTTTTCATTGGCTGCAGCGATTCACGTCTCGTTCCCTATCTGCTGACCGGCACGGGCCCCGGCGAACTTTTCATCGTGCGCAATGTCGGCGCTTTCGTGCCGCCCCATGACGGCAGCACGGGCTATCACGGCACAGCCGCGGCCATCGAGTTCGCGGTGCTCAACCTTCACGTCGCCCACATCGTGGTCTGCGGCCACAGCCATTGCGGCGGCATCCGTGCGCTCTACGAGGGCGTGCCAGCAGCGGCCACCAACCTCGCCGCCTGGCTCGAACTGGGCCGCGAGGCCACGCTGCCGGTGCAGGTGACACCCGAGGCCCTGCGGCGCACCGAACAGCGCGCCGTGGTGCTGCAGCTGCAGCGCCTGATGGACTACCCGATGGTGCGAGAGCGAGTCGACGCCGGGGCGCTGGCCTTGCATGGCTGGCACTACGTGATCGAAGAGGGCGAGGTGTATGTGTTCGACGTCAAGAGCGGCAGCTTCGTCGCCGCCTCACTGGCCGAACACAGCGGCACCGGCCCATTCACCCAGCACCTGCTCGCCGACGACGGCCATGCCATCTTCAATGAGATCGACAGCAGCTACGCACCCGGCGCTGGCCAGAAGGTTTGATGCATCGCAAACCCACGATCAGGGTGCGTCGATAGGCTCCCAGCATGTCTGTACCTCTGAACCTGAGTCACGTCCACCCTGAACTCGCGCCGCTGCTGCTGCAAGGCGGGCTGGCCCCCCTGAGCCTGGGCGGTCGCACGCTGTTGCCCATCGTGCAAGGCGGCATGGGCGTGGGCGTGTCGGCCCACAAGCTGGCCGGCAGCGTGGCCGCGTTGGGGGGCGTGGGCACCATCTCATCGGTCGACTTGCGCCGGCACCACCCCGACCTGATGACGCGCACCCAAGGCCTGGCCGCGCGTGCAGGCCAAGACGAAGACACACGGCAGATCATCGACGCCGCCAACCTCGAAGCCCTGGAACGCGAGATACGCGCCGCGCGCGAAGGCTCGCAGGGCCGCGGCCTGCTGGCCATCAACGTGATGCGCGCGGTGAGCGAATATGGCCCCTCGGTGAAACGCGCGCTCGAATGTGGCATCGACGCCGTGGTGGTGGGCGCCGGCCTGCCGCTCGACTTGCCCGACCTGGCACAAGACCACCCGCAGGCGATGCTGATCCCGATCTTGTCGGATGCCCGCGGTGTGCAACTGGTGGTGAAAAAGTGGGAGCGCAAGAAGCGCCTGCCCGACGCCATCGTGATCGAGCACCCGCGCCTGGCCGGTGGCCACCTGGGCGCCGCAAAAATCGCCGACCTGAACGACCCGCGCTTCGATTTCGAGAACGTGCTGCCGCAGGCGCTGGCCTTCCTGCGCTCGGCCGGCATCGAGCGCGAAGTGCCGCTGATTGCCGCTGGCGGCGTGCGCAGCCACCACGACATCGCCCGCCTGCAGTCGCTGGGCGCAGCAGGTGTGCAGCTGGGCACCCCGTTTGCGGTCACGCATGAGTGCGATGCCCACATCGAGTTCAAGCGTGTGCTGGCCAGCGCGCGCGAAGACGACATGGTGGAGTTCACCAGCGTGGCCGGCTTGCCGGCGCGTGCCGTGGCCACACCCTGGCTGCGCGCCTACATGAAGATCGAAGACAAGCTGCAGGCCGTGGCCCACGTCAAACAACGTTGCACCAAGGCCTTTGACTGCCTCGCCCAGTGCGGGCTGCGTGACGGCTTGGCGGGCTGGGGGCAGTTTTGCATCGACAACCAGCTGGCCGCCGCCCTGCGTGGCGACGTGAAGAAGGGCCTCTTCTTCCGCGGCGTGGGCGCCTTGCCATTTGGTGACCAGATCCGCAGCGCGCGCGAGCTGGTGGAGCGCTTGTTAACGCCACAGGCGGCCGCAGCCACCTGATCGAACCTGTGCGCCCGGCGCCGGCCGATTCGCAGTGGCGAGCCAAGCGCCTGCTCTGCGCGCCACATCGTCTCTGTTTTTTTGCCGCGGCATGGGTGCTCGCTGCCAGCGCCCTGTGGTGGGGTGGTGTCTGGATCGCCGGGGCAATGGGTCACTCACCGGCCTGGGTGCTTCCCCCTGCCGCGGCGCACGCGCTGTTCATGAGCCTGGGTTTCATGCCCCTCTTCGTCACCGGCTTCTGGCTCACGGCGGGGCCACGGTGGCTGGGCATGTCGGGTGTCGACGTTCGCAGCCTGATCGTGCCGGTGCTCGCCATGGTGTTGTCGTGGGGCCTTGCGGTAGCCGGTTTTCATGCTTCGGCAGCGCTCGCAGCGCTGGGGCTGGCCTTGGGGGCCGCGGCCTGGACGCTGCTGTGCTGGCGCTTCACCGCCATGCTGCGGCACAGTCGCGCCCACGACACCTTGCATGCCAAAGGGGTGACGCTCGCCTGCTGGGCGGGCGCAGCGGCCTGGTGGGTGGCGGTGGGCGCTGCAGCCGGCGGACAGCTGAGCTTGCTGCGCTCGGCCAGCATCTTTGCGCTGTGGGGTTTTGCCGCCACGGTGTTCGCTGTGGCGTCGCACCGAATGCTGCCGTTTTTTGACGGCGGCGCCCCCGCGTGGCTAGAGGCGCTGTCGCCGCGCTGGCTGCTGGTGCTGCTGTGTGGCGCACTGTGGGTCGAAGGCGCTTTTTCGGTGGCCGCGCTCTGGCAGCCGTTGCCCATCGGCTTGCTGGGGGCGAGGGTGTCGCTCGAAGCGGTGATGGCCTGCTTGCTGCTGTGGCTGGCCGTGCGCTGGGCGCTCAAGCACTCGCTGCGGATTCGCCTGCTGGCCATGCTGCTCACCGGCTTCGTGTGGCTGGGGGTGTCGTTCGGCCTGGCGGGGCTGTCGCACACCTTGCAAGCACTCTCAGGTGGGCAGCATTCGCTGGGCCTCGCACCGATACACGCCATGGCCATGGGCTATCTGGTGAGCACGTTGATGGTCATGGCGGCCCGAGTGATCAGCGGTCACAGCGGCCGCCCGGTGGTCGCCGATACGCCGGTGTGGGTGTTGCACTGGGTGCTGCAGGTGGGCGTGCTGGCGCGTGTGCTCGGCTCGTTGTGGCCTGCAGCTGCAACACCGTTGATCCTTGCGGCCGCGCTGCTGTGGCTTGCCGTGACGGTCGCTTGGGCCTTGCGTTATGGCCGCTGGTTGGGCCAGGCCAGGGCAGACGGCCGCCCCGACTGACACCCTTCAATCAAGCACAAGGCAAGTCAATCTCACGAGCCCGCATGCGCGGCAGGGTTTGTTGACCCTTCAAGCTGCGAGGGATGGCGGGTGTGCCGCGTGCCCTGAAGTGCTTCAATCGTCTCAACCCCACACTTTGCGGCGGCGTCAATCACGCTCACCCCATGACCGAATTGGATGCGGTAACCCTGCTGGCGCGCGAGATGCCCGATGCCTGCGTGGTGCTCACGATGGATGGCCGAGTGGCCCACTGGAGCCGCGGCGCACAGGCCACCT
>JBBRFR010000305.1:0-5057 GCA_038241485.1 Burkholderiales bacterium | reverse complement strand
GGTGAGATCGTCTTCGGTGACGCCGGCCTTGTCGGTCAGGTCCTTGCGGTAGAACATCGCGCCCGGGCCGATGTCGACCGGCATCGCGGCCAGCATGCCGCCCCCGCTCATGGCCTGCGGGTAGCTGAACTTGGCGACCTTGTCGCGGTACTGCATCGCGTTGTAAGGCGCCTTGCCCAAGTCTTCGAGGCCGCCGGACTCGGCGAACTTGCCGATGAAGTCGTTGTCGACTGCCATCACGTCGGGCAGGTTGGCGCCGGTTGCCAGTGCGGTGGTCATCGCGGTGTGGTGATCAGGGTAGGCGAGCGACGCCAGCTTGATCTCGACGTTGGGGTGCAGCTTCTGGTACAGCGGGATCGCCGCCTTGACGCCTCGGTCAAGGTCGGGGAACGAGGCGACCGTGATGGTCACCTTGGTCTGGGCTTGCGCGCCGAAGGCCACCAGGGCGGCCACCGCAAGCAGCAAGGGCTGGGTCAGTTTTTTCATGTCTGTCTCCTCGTCATTGTCGACGTCTGGTTCGTTGCCATTTCCGGGAAGGTTCTGGCAACGTTTTCATGAATCAGCGCAGGTGTCACCACATCACATGCACTGCAGGGCCAGCGTTCGGGGCAGCAGCCTTGCCTGTTGAGCCAGATTCACCCTGGCGGCGCTGCCGCGGCACGAGAGCCGGGCTGTAACTCGATTCCGCATGAAATCGATTTCACAACGGAGCGGATTTCAACCGCCCCCCGAAACGGTGTCAACACCGGAAACCCCTGAACGGCCCGAACCTAGGGAAAGCACGGGGCCGCCTGATGCGGTCAACGTGGCGCGCCCGGCAACAGGCTGCGCAGCAGCGGCTCGCGCCAGGTGAGCGAGCGCGGCTCCAGAACGCCAAAGCCAGCCGCCAGCTCCCAGTAGGCCCAGGCAAAACCGCGCGCTTCGGCGTGCTCGCGCACGGCGCGTGTCCAGGCGATGCGGCTGGCGGCATCGGCTTTGGAGTAGGCGCCGAACTCGCCCAGGTAGATGGGGCGCTGCTCGCGCTTGGACCAATCGGCCACCGCGTCGAAGGCCTCGCGCAGCTGGCGCAACTCGGCCGCGCTGCCGCGCCAAGTGGTCCCTGCCCAGGCCGCCGCGCCACTCACCCATTCGGCACCCTGGTGAGTGAGCGACATCGGCTCGTAGTAGTGAAAGGTGGCGATGAGGTTGCGGTCTTCGCGCGGCAAGGCGAGCGTCTGCAACATCTTGCGGTTGTTCCACTCCGAGCCGCCCACGATCAGCGTGCGCTGCGGGTTGCTGGCGCGGATCACCGGCAGCACGGTGGCCAGCGCGTCGTTCCACTTCGCCTGCGTGAGCTTCGCGTGCGGCTCGTTCAGCACCTCAAAGATCACGCTCGCCGGCGCGTCACGGTAGTGCTCAGCCACCTGCTTCCACAGGCCCAGGAAGCGCGCGCGCTCGGCGTCGGGGTCGCTCATCATCCCGGTGTAGTGGTGCATGTCGAGCACGATGGCCAGGCCCTGGTCCAGCGCGAGTTTCACCACGCCGTCGATGCGAGCGAAGTACTCGGGGTCAACGGCGTAGGGTGGCTTGTCAGCCGCTTGCGCATCCCAGCGGATCGGCAGGCGAATGGCGGTGAAGCCGGCCTTGGCCGTCAGCTCGATGAACTCGTCGCGCAGTGCCGGGCCGGCCATGCCCTCGCGGGCGTGGTCGAGCATGTTGCCGAAGTTGATGCTGCGCGAGAGCAGCCGGTTGCAGCTCTCGGCGCGCGCCTGCGGCGCCTGCTCGAAGTTGCAGGCCCACGCCGGGGCAGCGGCCCCCAGGCCGCAAAGGGTGGCCATCAACGTGGCCAACGGGGTGAAAAACGTCTTCATGGGTCTCCGGTGATGGGTGCCGAGTCGTTGTCGGCGCTTCAATTCCTTGAAAACGTTATCATGACCGCACCGCCATGCAGAATTGCGGCTTGCCCTGCACACGTTTCCCGACCCTCGCCCGTGATCCAGACCCACGACTCTTTGAGTGACAACCCCGCTCTGCCCGAAACGGTGACGCTGCTGGACGTGGCGCGGGTGGCCGGCGTGTCGCCGAGCACCGTCTCACGCATCCTCAACGGCACGGCGCGGGTGGCTTCCGACAAACGCACCGCGGTTGAAAACGCGATCCGGCAGCTCGATTTCAAGCCCAACCTGTTTGCGCGCAGCCTGAAAACCGGCACCACGATGACGGTGGGCATCCTCACGCAAGACATCGAAAGCCCGTTTTTCACCCGCGCCATGCGCGGCATCGAAGAGGGCCTGGCCGGCACCGGCTACGCACCCATCATCGTGAGCGGGCACTGGAACGCAAAAGAAGAAGCCGAGCGCATCCGCCTGCTGCTGGCACGACGCATCGACGGCCTGGTGATCCTGACCGGTCACCTTACCGATGCACAAATCGTCGAGTTCGCGCGCCACCAGCCGATCGTGGTGACCGGCCGCAAGCTCGAAGCGCCCAACGTGCGCGCACGCACGCTCGACCAGGAGCACGGCGGCCACCTCGCCACGCGTCACCTCATCAGCCTGGGCCACAAGCGCATCGCCCACATCGCCGGCCCGCAAGACCACAGAGACGCCGCCGAGCGTCTGGCCGGGTACCACCGCGCCCACCGCGAAGCCGACCTGAGCGTGGCGCCCGAGCTGATCGTGCAGGGCGACTTTCTGGAAAGCGGTGGCCTGATGGCGATGAACCGCCTGCTCGACAGCGGCCACCCCTTCACCGCGGTGTTTGCCGCCAACGACCAGACGGCATTCGGCGCCCGGGTGGCGATGTACCGCCGCGGGGTACGGGTGCCCGACGATCTGTCGCTGGTGGGGGTGGACGACCTGCCGGCCGCCGCCTACCTGACGCCACCGATCACCACGGTGCGCCAGCCGATCTACGAGATGGGCTTGTTCGCGGCGCACGCGCTCTTGAACATGCTGGGGCACGCCAGTGAAGAGATCGTGCTGCCGCCGCTGGAGCTGATCGTGCGAGAAACGACGCGCCGCGTTTGACCCCGTGATGCTTGGTGCGGCGCTTCAGCTTCACCACCCGTGAAGAGGACGCAAGGGCCGCCAAGAAAGACGCAAAGTTCGCAAAGGATCCAAGGGCCCGCATTTCTTGGCGACCCTTGCGTCTTTCTTCGCGGCCTCTGCGTCCAAAAAGACCTCGGCCAAACCGCGCCTATCCCCTCACGGCGGCATCTTCGATCTGCTGCTGCACCTTGCGTGCGCCACGCAACACCAAAGTTTGGTCGAGCATCGCCTGCGGAGCAACCGCTTGGGCCACTTCTTCCAGCGTGGCGGGGTCGGTCATCAGCGCATTGGCCAGGGCCGACAGCGCGCAGATCGAGCGGCGCGGCGCTTGGGCCGGCAGCTGGCGCAGGGCATTCACCCGCACATGGTGGCGCACGCTGGCGACCGCCGCAGGGCCCAGGCCCCAGCTTTCGCACAGCGAGGCGCCCAGCGCGTCGTGGCTCACGCCAAAGCTTTCGTATTCGCGTTCGACCAGCTCGGTGTCGTTGGCAGAGGTTTGCAGCATGGGCCTGTAGAGCTCGGGCGCGTGCTTGAACAGCACTGCCTTGCCACACTCTTCAAACAGGCCAGCCGAATGCGCGCCCCAAGGGTCGACGCTCAGCGCCTGGCCGATGCGACCCATCAGCAGGCCGCGCACGCTGGCGCGCTGCCACACGGCGTCAAGCTCGGGGGCGGGGGGGAACACCGCCCGCAGGCCAAACTCGAAGGTCACCGCTGCCACCTCGCGGGTGCCCAGGTACATCACCGCCTGCTGCACGCTCTGCACCCGGCCCTTGAGGCCGTAGAGCGAGGAATTGACGGCCTTCATCACCGCAGCGGCCAGCGCCATGTCGGCTTCGACCAGGCGGCCCAGGGTGGGCAGGTCCACGTCGTCTTCGGCCAGCAGCAAAGAGAGCTTGACCAGCACCTCGGGCTGGGCAGGCACGTCAATGTTCAACGAGCGCAGTTTCGGGTCGACAGGCATGGGTGTGTCCGTGATGGTCAGTTCTTCTCAAAGAACATGCTACCCAGGGGCAGCCCCGATGATCGATCAAACAGCCTCACATATCCAGGCCTACAAAGCGTTTCGGAAACCACTAACACGACCGTGCGAATCCCTTCATATACTGGCCCTTTCCTGGGAAGAAAGGTCGCCAACATGACCGTCAAGCTCGCCAAAAGCGAACAAACACTGCAATCCATCATCCAGGCCGCCTTGCGCATCGCGGTTGTCGAGGGCTTGGCAGCCGTCACGCTGGGCGAGGTGGCCAAGCGCATGAACATCAGCAAGAGTGGTGTTTTTGCGCGGGTCGGCTCGCTCGAAGCGCTGCAGACCAAGGTGCTCGCCGAATACGGCCGCATCTTTGCGGAAAACGTCTTCCTGCCAACCTTGAGCGAGCCACGCGGCCTGCCGCGGCTGAACGCCATCATGCGGCTGTGGATCGGCCGCGGCACCGGCGAGAGCGCCATGGCCGGCGGCCTGCACACCACCGCCGCCTTCGACCTCGACCACCTGGAAAGCGGCTTGCGCGACCAGCTGCTCGAATGGGTAATGACCTGGCGCGCGCAGCTCAAGCGCACCATCACCCTCTGCATCGAAGAAGGCCACCTGCGGCCCGACACCGACCCGACCCAGCTCACCTTCGAGATCAACAGCCTGATGATCGGTTTTTTGCACGACGCCCGCTTCGTGCGCGACCCGCAGGTGCACGATCGCACCACCTCGGCCTACCAGCGCCTGATCTCCACCTACCGCAGCTTCAGCTACACCGGCTGACGCGGGCCGATGCGCGTTCTGGTGTTGGGCGCATCGTGTGGCAGCCCGACGCGCAAATGCAAAACATCGTCGCCGCCTACGTGGAGTGCCGCTCTGATGACTGACCCCCAGCTGCCGGTGTGCATCGTCGGCGCCGGCTCCTCCGGTGTGGCCCTGGCCAAGGCGCTGAAGGAGCAGGGCGTCAACTTCGAGTGTTTCGAGATCGGCTCGCGAATCGGCGGCATGTGGCGCTACGAAAACGACAACGGCTTGTCGTCGGCCTACCGCAGCTT
>JBBRFR010000304.1:0-5063 GCA_038241485.1 Burkholderiales bacterium | reverse complement strand
CAGCATGCCCAGGCCGCGTGCTGCGCCGGCGCCGGGCAGCTTCCAGGTGAAACTGCGGGCGAGAAAGTCGGTGGCGGCGATCATGGCCCAGCGATCGGGGCCACGTTGCCATTCGAGCTTGCGCAGCACGCTGTCGACATCGGATGAGCGCGACAAGGCCTGCACCAGATCAAAGGCATCACGCAGGCCGAGGTTCAGGCCTTGGCCGGCCACTGGGTGCAAGGTTTGCGCCGCATTGCCGATGCGCACCGTGCGGCCCTTTGTCAGCGTGCGTTCGGCAATCAAGCCCAGCTCGAACCGTTTGAGTGGCGACACGGCCGTGAGCGGGCCCACTTCGTGGTGGAACAAGGTGTTGAGCACGGCCAGGCGTTGGGTGTCGTCCAGCTCGCCCACCGGGTCGTCATCGCGGTTCACACACCACACCAGCGCGGCGCGACCTTCTTTCAAGGGCAGCAACGCGGCGGGGCCATGGGGGGTGAAGCGCTCATAAGCCACACCGGCGCGCGGCCGGGCGAGCTGCACCGTGCCGACCCAGGCGTGTTGCGCATAGTCGCGCCGAAAGGGCGGGCGTGCGGGCTGGGCCAAGGTTGACGGCACTTCGGTGGTGAACACACCGCCCTCGGCCACCACCGCGAGGTCGAAGTTGTCGACGATGCCACTGTCGATCTCGACACCATGGTCCAGAGGTTTCAGTGCGCGCACAGGCGTGCCAAACCGTGTGCTCAGGCGTGTCGGCTCGTGCTCACAGGCTGCCAGCCAGGTTGCTTGCAGCGGCGCGACGATGGCGCCGTAGCTGAGCACCGCGCCCAGGAGCGGCACCTGCTCTTCGGCGGCAGAGATGCGCACCTCGGGCTCGCCCATCACATCGGCCAGCACACCGCCCAAGGAAGGCGCTTGCTGCGACACATGCACTTCGAGGATGGGTTGTGCCACATCAGCCTGCCATGCGCCCAGGCGCTGGAGTAACTGCACGCTGCCAAGCGACAGGGCGAGGGTGCGCGGGTCGCTTGATACGTCATGGGCCAGCGTGCGGCTGTCGAACAGGCTGACGTGGGCGCCCGGCAATGCCCGCGACGCATGAAGGGCCAGGCTCAGGCCCACGGGGCCGGCACCGACGATGGCCAGACGAAAACGGTGTTGGAGCTCGGTCATGCGCAAAGCATACCCAGGTGCTCGCAGACTTGCGCGTGCGTGCCTATTCGCGCGGCCATTGGCCGATGTTGAGAAGTTTGTCACGCGCAGTGACATGTTTCCGCAAATGTCCACCGGACGCCCCACCCGATCGAGGGGGGCGAAAACAGATGTTTTGCCCCGTGAATCGGGGGGCTCAAAACAGGACGTGAAACACGCTGCGTGGCACATTGAGTTACGCGTTTTTAACGCACCCAATTCCCTGAGGAGATCCCATGAAATTCAAGTCGCTGGCGGTTGTGCTGGCGTTGGTAACAGGAGCCCCGGCCATGGCCGCGTGCACCGACACCTTCAACCTGGGCGTGATGGGGCCCCCGGCCCTGCGCGTGATCGGCAACAACTTCAGCTCGGTGCAGCGCTTCGAGGATTGCTACAACTTCACCCTCAACGGCCCAACCGATTCGTTTGGCTTCACGTTTGCGTTCGACGGCTCGGTGCGTCGCAACATCGATCTGGCCTCCATCACGATCTCGGGCGGTAGCCTGACACAACCGATCGCCGACACGTCGGTCTCGAGTTTCAGCTTCAGCAACCTGCTGGCCGGTGCCTACCAGTTTGTCATCGCGGGCGATGTGACCGGCCGCAATGGCGGTCTTTTCGGTGGCGGCCTGGTGGGGTATGCCGGCGTGTTCGCCACGGCGACCAGTACGGCCATCACCACGCCCGTGCCCGAACCCCAGACCTACGCGCTGCTGGCGCTGGGTTTGCTCGCAGTCGGTGCGGTGGTGCGCCGTCGCAACCAGGCCTGAAGCCGGCGGCAGCCCTGACACGGGCGGCGCATCTAACAAAGGCGAACTTCGGTTCGCCTTTGTCGTTTCTGGGGACGTCATTGCCGAAGCGTCTGCCCCTATGATCGATGGCATCTTCACTGGAGACTGACATGGGCCTGATGGATTTCATCAAGAAACAGTTCATCGACATTCTGGAGTGGACGGAGTCTGGCGACGGTGTGCTCGCCTGGCGTTACCCGATGGCGGGCAACGAAATCCAGTACGGCGGCTCGCTCACCGTGCGCGAGTCGCAGATGGCGGTCTTCGTCAACGAAGGCAAGGTGGCCGATGTGTTCGGCCCCGGCATGTACAAGCTCACCACGCAGACGCTGCCGGTGCTCACCTACTTGAAGAACTGGGACAAGCTGTTCCAGAGCCCGTTCAAGAGCGACGTGTATTTCTTCAGCACTCGACAGCAGATCGACCAGCGTTGGGGCACGACGCAGCCGGTGACCATCCGCGACAAAGATTTTGGTGCCGTGCGCCTGCGTGCGTTTGGCAACTACGCCTACCGCATCGTCGACCCGAAACTCTTCCACACCGAGATCTCCGGCACGCGCGACACCTACACCGTCACCGAGCTTGACGGCCAGTTGCGCGGGTTGATGCTGCAACACATCTCTGACGCGGTGGCGTCGAGCGGTGTGGCCTTCCTCGACCTCGCGGCCAACCAGATCGAGTTTGCCAAGGCCTTGCAAGAGGCCACGGTGCCTTCGTTCGAGAAGCTGGGCTTGAAGCTCGAGTCGGTGACGATGCAAAACGTCTCGCTGCCCGAAGAGTTGCAGAAGATCCTCGACCAGAAAATCGGCATGGGCATGGTCGGTGGCGACATGGGCAAGTTCATGCAATACCAGACAGCGCAGGCCATTCCGAAGTTCGCCGAGGGTGCGGGCTCGGGTGGTGGAGGCATTGCTGGCGACGCCATGGGTCTGGGTGCCGGCGTGGCGCTGGGCCAGGTGATGGCGCAGCAGCTGTCGCAGGGTCTGCAAGGCCAGCCTGCGGCACCGGCCGCTGCTGCCGCTGCGATCAAGGCAGACGACGTGATGGCCACGCTCGAAAAACTCGGCGAACTCAAGGTCAAGGGCATCCTGACGCAAGAAGAGTTCGACGCCAAGAAGGCCGAGCTGCTCAAGAAGCTGGTTTGAGTCAGCGAACCCCCATGCTGCGTTCTGCATAAACCCCCGTTCGGGCTGAGGTATCGAAGCCCTGCGCTGGCTTCGATACCTCAGCCCGAACGGATTCTTCGCCCCTGACCTTGGCCACTGAACCCAGCCCCCAGCGCGCATACCGGGCCGCCTGCCCCAACTGCGGGGCGCCGGTCGAGTTTCGCTCGGCCGCGTCGGCCTTTGCGGTGTGCAGCTTCTGCCGCAGCACCGTGGTACGCGAAGGCGATGCGCTGCGCAAGATTGGCGAAAGCGCCGAGCTTTTTGACGACCACTCCCCCCTGCGGCTGGGAGCGAGCGGCAAGTACCAAGGCGCGGCGTTCACACTCGTTGGCCGGCTGCAGTACCGCTACAACGACGGCACCTGGAACGAGTGGCACGCCCTTTTTGACGCCGGTCGCAGTGGCTGGCTGAGCGAAGACAACGGGCGCTACGTCATTGCCTTTGACGTGCCGCTTGAAGACGAGGTGCCTGCCGCCGACAGCCTGCGTCCCGGCGCTCAGCAGATCGTCGCTGGCCAGGGTTGGGCGGTGGCGTCGGTCAACGCCGTCAAGCTGATCGCCGCGCAAGGCGAATTGCCCTTTAAGCCCAACACCGAGCGTGGCTTTGTCGTTGCCGACCTGCGCAGCACTCGCGACGAGGTGGGCACGCTCGACTACAGCGATGCGGCCGCGCCTAAGTGGTCGGTGGGGCGCTCGGTGGCCATCAGCGAGCTGTTGATGGTGGGGCTGGCCGACAGCGCCGAAAAAACGCTCAAGGCGCGCAGCGTCGAATGCCCGAGCTGCGGCAGCTCGCTGGAGCTCAAGCTGTCGACCACGCAGTCCATCGTCTGCCACCAATGCCACGCGGTGGTCGACGTGTCGCAAGGTGTGGGTGGCGACCTCGCGCACTACGCACAACACGACGGTAGCGAACCGCTGATCCCCTTGGGCAGCATGGGTAACCTGGCCCTGGGCGGCAAGCCGGTGAAGCCTTGGCAGGTGGTGGGTTACGCCGAGCGTGCCGAGGTGGGTGAAGACGAACCCAGCAGTTGGCGCGAGTACCTGCTGTACCACCGCGAAGAAGGTTTCGTATTCCTGGTCGACGCCGAAGACGGCTGGAGCTGGACCGCGCCACTCACCGGTGTGCCCACCACCTCCGGCCAGAACGTGCGCCACCAAGGCGCGTTGTACCGCAAGCTCTACGACTACAGCGGGCGAGTCACCTACGTGCTGGGTGAGTTTTACTGGCAGCTCAAGCGCGACGAACTCACTCGAAACACCGACTACCTGGGCGATGGCGCGGCCAAGAACAAACGACTCAACTGCGAACGCACCGAAGGCGAGGTGGTCTGGTCGGGCGGCGAGTCTCTCAGCTCCGACGTGGTGCTGAAAGCCTTTCGCCTGTCGCCCGACCAGAGCGCGGCCTTCAAGCGCGACGCCACGCCCACCTCGGGCAACGCAGCCAGTCTTTTGGCCAAGGTGTTCTTCTGGGCACTGGTGGTGGTGGTGCTGTTGATGATGTTCAGATGCAGCGACGACAGCCGCGACTGCAACAGCGTGCGCGACAGCTACGGCGAGGCCTCGCAGGAGTACCAGAATTGCCTCGCCAGCAACCGCAGCGGTGGCCGCACCAGCGGTGGCTCGTTTGGCGGGTTTTCAAGCGGTGGAGGCCACAAATGATGGTCACCCCGCGCAGCCGACAACTCACTTTCTCAAGGAGACTCTCATGATGGGAATCGAATGGCTGAAGCCCGCCGTTTTTTTCGGCTCGATCCTCTACGCGGTGATCGGCGTGCTGGTGTTCTGGATCAGCTTTGTCATCATCGACAAGATCACGCCCTACGACTTGTGGGCCGAAATCATCGAGAAGAAAAACCTCGCGCTGGCCATCGTGGTCGGTGCGATGTGCATCGCCATCGGCTTGATCATTTCGGCTGCAATCCATGCGTAGTTGAACG
>JBBRFR010000303.1:0-5063 GCA_038241485.1 Burkholderiales bacterium | reverse complement strand
CGCAAGATCAAGGTCGAGCGCGGCTGCTATGAGGTGTATGGCTTCGACGCTCAGGGCGAACGTGCCGAGGTTTTCTTCGACCCCAAGACCTTCGAGCGTGTGCTGCCGGCAGGCGAGTCGGCGAAGAAGTAGCCCGATCCTGTCGTCGCCATGAAGGTCTGGGACGCTGCCGTGCGCAGCCTGCACTGGGCGCTGGCCGCCGGCATCGCCGCGGCCTGGCTGACCAGCGAGCGCTGGACCCGTTGGCATGAGCCGGTGGGTTATGCGGTGCTCGCCGTGGTCGGGCTGCGCATCGTCTGGGGGTGTGTCGGCAGCCCCTACGCGCGCTATCGCCAGTTCGTGCGTTCGCCGGCTCACACGCTGCACTACGCTGCGCTGTGGCTGCGTGGTCGCGAGCCGCGTCACCTCGGCCACAACCCGCTGGGCGGCTGGATGGCACTCGTGTTGTGGGCCTGCGTGATGGGTGTGGGCGTCACCGGCTGGCTCTTGAACACCGATCGCTTCTGGGGCGACGAGTGGATGGACCAGTTGCACCGCGCACTCGCGTGGACGCTCGTCGGCCTGATCGTGCTGCACGTCAGTGGCGTGATTTTCGCGAGCGTTCGCCAGCGCGAAAACCTGGTGCGCGCGATGTTCAACGGCAGCAAACGCGCCGCGCAGGAGAGCGATGTGAGCTGAGGTGATGCTGCATCGAGGCATGCGAGTGACGCGCAGCGGAGACAAAAGCGCGCGTCACCGGGCATGAATGCGCGATTTACCTATGAAAACTGCTTCTCAATGCAGCACTCTCGCAGTAGTATTCGCTCCGCACGTGGTCCATGGAGAACAGAGAGCTCATGCGGCTCTCACCCAACACGGGCACATCAACAACTTTGTGATGGAGAAATTCAAAATGGCAACTGCGAAGAAGGCTGCGAAACCCGCGGCAAAGAAGGCCGCCCCGGCCAAGAAGGCCGCTCCGGCCAAAAAAGTAGCGGCAAAAAAAGCTGCTCCCGCGAAGAAGGCCGCTCCGGCCAAGAAGGCGGCTCCTGCAAAGAAGGTGGCAGCGAAGAAGGCCGCCCCGGCCAAGAAGCGCACCCCCAACGCCGCCTTCATGAAGGCCATGACCCCGAGCGCACACCTGGCCGCCATCATTGGCGCCACCCCGGTGCCGCGCACGGAAGTGACCAAGAAGGTGTGGGAGTACATCAAGAAGACTGACCTGCAAGACAAGGCGAAGCGCACGATGATCAATGCCGACGCCAAGTTGAAGGAAATCTTCAAGAAGGCCCAGGTCTCGATGTTCGAGATGACCAAGCTGATCAACGGTCACCTGAAGTAAATCGCGGCTTACGCTGATTGAGAGAGCCGGTGCACTGCACCGGCTTTTTTGTTTCCGGCCGGCGCTGCGCGCCTTAACTTGGCCGCGCCAAGTTAGCCTGCAACGCAACGGCCTTCGGCCGTTGTCTTTTTGGCGTCAGCTTGCCAGGGCCTGCCCCAATCCGTCGAGGATGTGGGCCACGTTGATCGGCTTGGTCCAGTAGCCGTCGAACCCCGCCGCCAGCGCGGCGTCGATCTGGGTTTGCATGGCATCAGCGCTGAGCGCAATGCACTGCAAGCCTGAGGTGCGCAGGTCGGTGCGCAACGTGCGGATCAGCTCCAGCCCGTCCATGTCGGGCAGGTTCATGTCAATCAGCAACAGGTCGTGGCGCTGCGCACGGGCGGCCTCCAGGCCGCTGCCGCCGTCGGTGACCACCTGCAGCGCCCACTGCGGACGCGCCTTGAACACTTCTTGCATCAGCAGCACGTTGAGCGGCTCGTCTTCGATGTAGAGCACCTGCCGCTGTGCCGAGGGCGACTGCGGCAGGGTGGTTTCTTCGGGGCCGTCGGTGCTCCGCCGCCCGCTGGGCGCCGTGCCGGCGGGCAGGCGCAGCGTGAAGGTCGATCCCTTGCCGGGCTCGCTTTGCACCTGCAGCGAGCCTTGCATCGAGCCCGCCAGCTCGCGCGCAATCACCAGCCCGAGGCCCGTGCCTTCGACGCGCCGCTGTTCGGCGCCCAGCCGGTTGAAGGGCTGGAACAGGTGCGACTGCTGCGCTTCGTTCAGGCCCTCGCCGTCGTCGCTCACCGCCACCAGCACGTGCGCGCCGCTGCGTGACAGGTTCACCCGCACCGAGCCGGCCGGGCGGTTGTACTTGATGGCGTTGGAGAGCAGGTTGAGCAGCACCTGCTCTACCGCGCGGGCATCGGCCAGCGCCCAGTGCGCACGCTTGGGCAGCGTCGCCAGGCGCACACCAGCGCTGTCGGCCAGCGGCTGGATCAGCGAGAAGCAGGTTTGCAGCGTGGCCGCCAGGTTGACCGGCGAGCGCTGCAGCGAAAAGTCTTCTTGCTCGATACGCGCCAGGTTAAGCATGTCGTTGATCAGCTCCAGCAGGTGGCGCCCGGCGCGCAGCACGCTGTCGAGCCGGCGCGCCTGGTCGGAAGCCAGCGGGTGCACCCGGTCGATCGCCATCAGCTGCGCAAACCCCAAGATGCCGTTGAGCGGCGTGCGCAGCTCATGGCTCACGCGCGAGAGAAATTCGCTCTTGGCGCGGCTGGCGCGTTCGGCGGCTTCTTTGTCGCTGCGCAGCTGCTCGTGTGCGGCCTGTTGGGTCACGTCGCGGCATGTGCCCACCATGCCGGTCACGCGCTGAGGGCTGCCGTTCGTGTTGTCGTGGGTGCAGCGCGCAAAGATCTCCAGCGTGGCTTCGCCGCTGTCGGGGCGCTGCAAGCGGTAGCGGGCTTCGAGCATGCCGCCGGTGGCCAGCGCCTGCTCCAGCCGCGCTTGCACGCCATAACGGTCGTCGGGGTGGATGGTCGCCAGCCAGTCGGTCAACAGGTAGTTCGGCAGCGGGAACTTGAGCCCGTGGTTGGCGCAGGCGCGGGCGTCGAAGTTCATCAGCCCGCGTTCGAGGCCGAGCTCGGCAATGCCGATGCCAGCCGCTTCGGCGGCCAGGCTCCAGCGCTCTTCGCTGCTGCGCAGTGCCAGCTCGATTTCCTTGCGCGCGGTCACGTCTGACGAGAAGCCGTGCCACAGCGTGCCGCCAGCCGGGTGGCGCTCGGGCACGGCGCGGGTTTCGATCCAGCGCACCACGCCGCCGCGCACGATGCGGAACTCACGTTGCCACGGCGTCAGCGTGCGCGAGGCGGCGACCAGGCTGGGCATGTAGCCGGGCGCATCGTCGGGGTGCAGCATGCGGCACACCACGTCTTGGTCGCCCTCGTCGTCGTTGCGCGGCGGCTCGGTGGCGAAGATTTCGCGCGAGGCGTCGCTGGCGTAGGTGTAGTTGGTGCTGCCATCGGGCCGCAACCACAGCTGGAAGATCACGCCCGGCACCTGCGACGAGAGCTTGCGCAGCAACTCCGCCTGCGCATGGGTGCGGCGCTCGGCGGCGATGTGTGCCGACACGTCGCGCGCGGTGCCGCGGTAGCCACTGAATTGGCCTTGTGCGTCGAACACCGGCACCGCGCTGCGCGACACCTGCAGCGTGCCGTGCGGTGTGAGCTTGTCGGTGATGACGCGGGTGATCGGCTGGTGCCGCCGCAGCAGCGTGTGCAGGCTGCGCCCGCCGCCCAGCGGGCCGCCCAGGCTGTCGAGCAGCGGTGAGTCGGCGAGCGCCTGGCCGCGCATCGACGAAGGGGGCAAACCGGTCACTGCTTGGAAGGTGGTCGACACCCAGGTGTAGCGCAGCTGCGCGTCGGTTTCCCACATCCAGTCGCCCGAGGCGCGGGCGAAGTCGAGCAGGCGTGCACGTTCGTCGTCGGCCGGCGGTTTGCGCATGCGCTGCGTCAGCAGCTCGCTGGCCACATGCGCCAGCTGGCGCAGGCTGTCGCGCTGCTCGGCCGTCAAGGCACGGGGCCGTGGGTCGATGACACACAGCGCGCCGACGTTCGCCCCGTCCACCCGCAGCGGCTCGCCGGCGTAGGCGCGCACATGCGGCATGCCGGTGACAAACGGGTTGTTGGCAAAACGCGGGTCGCGGGTGGCGTCGGGCACTTCAAACAGCCCGTCCGCCAACAATGCGTGGTTGCAAAACGAAATGGCGTGCGGGATCTCGCGCACCGGCAGGTCGTCCCAGCCATACACCGCCTTGAACCACTCGCGATCGGCATCGACCAGGCTGATCACGGCCATGGCGCTGCCCGTCAGTTGCGCTGCGCACTGCGCGATGGTGTTGAAGCTTTCTTCGGGGGCGGTGTCGAGGATGCCCGCCGCTTGCAGTGTTGTCAGCCGGTGTGATTCGTTAGCGGGCAAAAGCGCAGGCGGCATGTCGTGTGGGGCGGGAAGCTGGGAGCCCGAACGGCCGGGCTGCGGCAATGTAGTGCAAGGCTACGTGCCTTGCCAATAGAGGCAAGTTCGCATGCGAAATGCTGCGTTGCAACGAGCCAGACTCTCAGCGCAGCAGCGGTTTCAGATAGCGCCCTGTGTAGCTCGCTGCGTTGGCGGCCACTTCTTCCGGGGTGCCTGACGCAACCACCATGCCACCACCGGCGCCGCCTTCGGGGCCCATGTCGATCAGCCAGTCGGCGGTTTTGATGACGTCGAGGTTGTGCTCGATCACCACGATGGTGTTGCCGGCGTCCCGCAACTGGTGCAGCACGCGCAACAACAGGTCGATGTCGGCGAAGTGCAGGCCGGTGGTGGGCTCGTCAAGGATGTAGAGCGTGCTGCCGGTGTCGCGCTTGCTCAACTCCAGCGCGAGCTTCACGCGCTGCGCTTCGCCGCCGGAGAGAGTGGTCGCGCTCTGGCCGAGGCGGATGTAGCCCAGGCCGACGTCGAGCAAGGTCTGCAGCTTGCGCGCGATGTTGGGCACGGCGTTGAAGTAGCCATGCGCGTCTTCCACCGTGAGCTGGAGCACCTCGGTGATGTTCTTGCCCTTGTAGAGGATCTCCAGCGTCTCGCGGTTGTAGCGCCGGCCCTCGCAGACGTCGCACGGCACATAGACGTCAGGCAGGAAATGCATCTCGACCTTGACCATGCCGTCGCCCTCGCACGCTTCGCAGCGCCCGCCGGGCACGTTGAACGAAAAGCGGCCCGGGCCGTAGCC
>JBBRFR010000302.1:0-5064 GCA_038241485.1 Burkholderiales bacterium | reverse complement strand
CCACACGCAGGTTGGCTTCGTTAGTGGCTTGCTGGAAAGCCTGGCCGACCTTGTCGTTCATGACTTCGTACTGCACCGAATAGCCATAACGCTGGGTGACCACGCTCATCGGCACCTTGCCGGGGCGAAAACCGTCTGCTTTGAACGTGCGCGCCAGGCGCTTGAGGCGCGACTGCACCTCGTTGTTGATGGTGTCGGCGGCCAGCGTCAGCGTGATGCGGCGTTCGAGTTTCTCGAGGGTTTCAACAGTGACTGCCATGATGTTCTGGGCTCTCTGGTTTGATGTATTGCTGGTGCGCGGGGCGGGACTCGAACCCGCACACCATTGCTGGCGTCAGGACCTAAACCTGGTGCGTCTACCAATTTCGCCACCCGCGCGACTGCCAGAAGGAAGGCGGGGCCGCTGCGCGACCCCTTCTCGTTTACTGGACGATTCGGCGAACCCAGGATTTTAGCCGCGTTTGACGCGGAACCAGGCCGCATACATGGCGGGCAAGGCCAGCAGCGTCAAAGCCGTTGCCACAATCAACCCGCCCATGATGGCCACCGCCATCGGGCCCCAGAACACACTGCGTGACAGCGGGATCATCGCCAGCACAGCCGCCGCAGCCGTCAAAATGATCGGACGGAAGCGCCGCACGGATGCCTCGACCACAGCGTCCCAGGTCGGCACACCACGCTCGCGGTCTTGCTCGATCTGGTCGATCAGGATCACCGAGTTGCGCATGATCATGCCCATCAACGCGATCACACCCAGCAGCGCCACGAAACCAAACGGCCGGTTGAGCAGCAACAACGCCCCCGCCACACCGGCAATGCCCATGGGCGCGGTAAGGAACACCAGCACCGAGCGGCTGAAGCTTTGCAGCTGCAGCATCAGCAGCGTGAACATGATGAACAGCATCAGCGGCGCGCCGACGGCGATCGAGCCCTGGCCTTTGCTGCTTTCTTCCACCGCGCCAGCCACTTCCACCCGGTAACCCGCGGGCATCTTGGCGCGGATCGGGTTGAACAGCGGGTTCAGTTGATCGGTGACGGTGGCGCCCTGCAGGCCGTCGACGATGTCGCCCTGCACGGTGGCGGCGTAGTCGCGGTTTTCGCGCCACAGCACGCCTGGCTCCCACACGAAGCTGGCCTTGGCGACCTGGCTGAGCGGGATGCTGCGCCCGGTCGTGGTCGGCACATAGGCGTTCGCCAGGTCGGTGATCGCGTTGCGCTCTTCGAGCGGCTGGCGCAGCACGATGTCGATGAGCTTGTCGCCGTCGCGGTACTGGCCGACATTGGTGCCGCTGTTCAGGGTGCGGGCCGCCTGGGCAATCACCTGGCTTGAAACTCCCAGCGTGCGAGCCTTGTCCTGATCGACCTCCAGGCGCAGCACCTTGACCGACTCGTTCCAGTTGTCGTTCACGCCACGCATGTTGGTGTTGGTCAGCATGATGGCCTTCACCTCGTCGGCATAAGCGCGCACCTTGGCAGGGTCGGGCCCGACTACGCGGAACTGCACCGGGTACGGCACCGGCGGCCCGTTGGGCAGCAGCTTGGGCCGCGCACGTGCTTCTGGGAACTCGGCTGCCAGCAGCTCCGGCAGCTGATTGCGCAGGCGTTCTCGCGTGGCCAGGTCCTTGGGCAACACGACCAACTGGCTCACGTTGCTCTGCGGGAAAATCTGATCCATCACCAGAGCAAAACGCGGCACGCCGGCACCCACCCAGGTGGTGACGTGGTCCACACCTTCGAGCTGGGTCAAACGCGCTTCCACCCGCTTTGTCACCGCTTCGTTGGCAGCGTAAGACGTGCCTTCGGGGTACCACAGGTCGACCAGCACTTCGAGCCGGTTCGAATCAGGGAAAAACTGGTTCTGCACCTTGCCCATGCCAAACAGGCCGAGCAGCAGCGTGCCGATGGTGAGGCCTATGGTGATCCAGCGGTGTTGCACGCACCAGTCCACCAGTGCGCGAAAGCGCGTGTAGAACGGCGTGTCGAACAGCTCGTGCGGTTGGTCGCTGTCGGCATGCGGCTTGGTCTTGAGCAGCAGCGTACCGAGGTAGGGCACGAAGTACACCGACACCAGCCACGAGATCAGCAGCGCGGCGGCCGTGACGGCAAAGATGGCGAAGGTGTATTCACCCACCGCCGATTGCGCCAGGCCAATCGGCAAGAAGCCGACCGCCGTGATCAGCGTGCCGGTCAGCATGGGCATGGCCGTGGCCTCGTAGGCGAAGGTCGCGGCACGCGCCTTGTCGTAGCCCTCTTCGAGCTTGCGCACCATCATCTCGACGGCAATGATCGCGTCGTCGACCAGCAGGCCGAGCGCGATGATCAGCGAGCCGAGCGAGATCTTGTGCAAGCCCACACCCCAGTAGTACATGGTGACGAAGGTGATGGCCAGCACCAGCGGGATGGTGATGCCCACCACCAGGCCGGGGCGCCAGTCGAGGGTGAACTTCCACGAGTTCGGCTTGAAATGCAGCCCCAGGCTGATGAAGCTCACCGCCAGCACGATCAACACGGCTTCGATCAACACGCCGATGAACTCCCCTACCGAGCGCGCCACCACCGTTGACTGGTTCTGGAACTGGTGCAATTCCAAGCCGGCCGGCAGGTCGTCTTTGATCGCTTCGGCCGCCACCTTGAGCGACTTGCCCATCTCGATGATGTCACCGCCCTTGCCCATCGAGATGCCCAGCGCGATCACTTCCTTGCCTTGGTGGCGCACCTTCACCTGCGGCGGGTCGACGTAGGCGCGTTTCACTTGCGCGATGTCGCCCAGCTTGAAGCTCGCGCCGTTGGCACGAATGGCGAACATCTTCAGCTGCTCGACCGAGTTGAACTGCCCTCCCACACGCACCTGCACAAAGTCGGTGGGTGAGTTGATGACACCGGCCGACTCGACCGCGTTTTGCTGCCCCAGCTGTGCCAGCACGGCGTTGAAATCAAGCCCCAGCTGTGCCAGGCGCTTTTGTGAAATCTCGATGAAGATTTTTTCGTCTTGCGCCCCAAACACCTCGACCTTGTTGACGTACTGCACCTTGAGCAGGCGCTGGCGCACCCGGTCGGCTTGGTCCTTCAGCTCGTCGTAGCTGAACCCATCGCTTGATAGAGCGTAGATCGAGCCATACACGTCACCGAACTCATCGTTGAAAAAGGGCCCGACCACGCCGCCCGGCAGCGCGCCGCGCATGTCGTTGATTTTCTTGCGTACGGTGTACCAGACCTGCTGCATCTCCTTGGGCGGCGCAGAGTCCTTGGCCTGGAAAAGGATCAGCGTCTCGCCCGGCTTGGAGTAGCTGCGGATCTTGTCGGCGTAAGGCACCTCTTGCAGCGTCTTTTCCAGCTTGTCAGTGACCTGCTCGGCCATCTGCTGTGCCGTGGCGCCCGGCCAGTAGGCCCGCACCACCATCGCGCGGAAGGTGAACGGCGGGTCTTCGTCCTGCCCCAGCTGGAAATAAGCCGCCACGCCAAGCAGCAGCAAGACCAGCAGCAAGTAGCGCGTGAGGGCCGGGTGTTCCAGCGCCCATTGGGAGATGTTGAAACGCTGCGCGGCGCGCACAGCGGTTGTCTCGGTGGGTGTGGTGCTCATGTGATGCTCAGACACACTCGGCTCACTTCACCGCGACCGGCGTGCCAGTGTTGGCCGCAGCAACCGGTGGCGCTGCGGGGTCGACATAGAGCTTCACCTGCTGACCGGGGTTGAGCACGTGAACACCGGCCGTCACGACCAGCTGGCCAGGCGTCAAACCGCTGGTCACCACGGCCTCGTTGCCCTCGGCGCCTGCCACCTCCACGCTCTGCGAAACCACGGTCATCGTCGTCTTGTCGACCACCCACACGGCGGTGTGGCCTTGCTCTTCTCTCAAGGCCGACAAGGGCAGCTTGCTGACGCCCGCCACCTTGGGGCTGTCGGCCACGATGGTCGCCGTCTGGCCCAGGCGTACCAGGTTCGCCGGGGTCTGGCCGAGATCGGCCTTGACGACGAAGGTGCGCGTCACCGGGTCGGCGGCGGCAGCAATCTCGCGGATGCGCGCCGGCAGCGTTTCTCGGTTGGCGCCCCACAGGCGCACCGAAATGCGCCCGGGCTGGGCCGACATCGCCTTGATCAGACTCACCTTGTCTTCCGGCACGTTAAACACCACGTCTCGTGGGCCGTCGTGGGCCAAGCGCACCACGGGCGCGCCTGCCGCCACCACCATGCCGGGCTCGGCGTCCACGGCCGTGATCACGCCGCTCGCGTCGGCCACCAGCGTGGCATAAGCCGCTTGGTTGCCTTGCACGCTGGACTGGGCGCGTGCCTGGTCGAGTTGCGCCTGCGCCGACTTCAGCGCGGTTTCACGCCGTTCCAGCTCGGCCGAGCTGATAAAACCCTGGTCGCGCAGCTCATTGAAGCGCTTGAAGTCAGCCGCCGTCTGGTCGAAGGTGGCCTGCGCAGCCACCAGGCCGGCGCGGGCGGCGTCTTGACCCAGCTTCAGGTCTTGCGGGTCAAGCTGGGCCAGCACCTGTCCGGCTTTCACGGTGTCGCCCACATTCACGTTGCGGCGCACGATCTTGCCGCCCACGCGAAAGCCAAGGCGAGATTCGGTACGGGCGCGCACCTCAGCGGCGTACTCATAAGTGCCGCCAGCGCTGTCGGCCGATACGGTCAGGGTGCGCACGGCGCGCACCGGGGCAGCGGGTGGCTGGGCCTGAGTGCAGGCGGTCAAGACAGCGGCGCTGAACAGCGAAATGAGCAGGGTGAAACGCATGGGAACCTCGGCGAAGGCGTGGGCGTGGGCGTGGGCGAAAGCGTGGACAGAAGCGGAAGATGTGCGGCGCAGCAAATGGGGAACAAAACCCAATAACTGACTGACTGGTCAGTAATGTATTCGGGCGATTGGGTGCTGTCAAACACCCGAGGGGTCATGGTCCGTGTCGTAATCCGCAAGGCCTTCCACGGCGACAATGCGCGCTCAAATCAGAGCCCCATGAGCGTCAATCACTACGAAAACTTCCCCGTTGCCTCGGTGCTGTGCCCACCCGCGCTGCGCCCTGCGGTGGCCGCGATCTACTGGTTTGCACGCACCGCCGACG
>JBBRFR010000301.1:0-5067 GCA_038241485.1 Burkholderiales bacterium | reverse complement strand
GCCAGCCGCCAACGCGCTATTTCAGGCTGATGCTGCGCTCGCCCTCGGCCAATCGAAGGACCGATGAGGCGAGCGCAAAGCCGATGGGCGCGGACGGCAGGGTGTTGCGGCCGAAAGGCGGCCAGCGCGGCGCGGTCTTGTCCAGCGGCGCGCCCAAACCGTCGGCAGAATTGGCGACTGGCGCGAAAAGCAGGCGTTGGCCATCGCGAACGATGCTTGCCAGCCGTGCGACCTGCGCATGGCCCACCACCGTGCTGCGCAGCGGCGCGAACAACTGCTCGACCTTCAGCGCGTCCTTGCCCGCTGTGAAGCGTTGGTCCGCAGTGATCGCCAGTGGCGCCGCGCCCTTCTTCAACTCCAGCACCAGATGCGCGCGATCGGGCTGCGGCGGCCGCGGCTTGAAGCCCAGCAACTGCTGCATCTGGAACTGCAAATGTTCGGCCGTGAACTGGTTCAGCAAGGCTTGCGGGCGCGCAAGCTGGCGCAAAAAGGCCAGGATCAGCGCGTGGTGCGGGGCCACGCCACCGGCCGCGTTGTCGGTCGTCCCATCGGCCGATGCATTGACAGCAGCGACGCTGCCGGCAGGCAGATAAGGCAGCCAGTTTCCCGTCGCCATGTCGGGGTCGTTGGCATAAAAGCGGATCAGCGGGGCCAGGGCGCGCAGGCTGTTAAGCAGGCCGTCGGCATCGCGGTCGTCCAGCGGCGCAGTGGCGGGGTCGCGGGCAGTGGCGTCGCGCTCGGGCTGGGCGCAACCCAGCTCGGCGATCAGGGCGCTGATGATGGGATCCGTGGTGGGGAGTGCGGTGGCCATCATCAGGCTCCCGGCAGCACGCGGTCGCGCAGCTCGTTGGCGTCGCCCAGGTAATAGGGGTAGACGAGGTTGAAACGGCTGTTGGTGCTGCGCACGCTGTAGTCGAGCCGGATTTGCAGCAGGCCTTGCAGCGCCTCGCTGTCGTCCACCACCAGCTCGATCACGCGGATGCGCGGCTCGTGGATCAAGAGGGTGGTGGTGATGCGGTCGATCAGCAGGGTGCGCAAGGTGGTGGTCAGTGGCTCGAACAGCAGGGGCGTCATGTCGAGGCCGAACTGCGGCTGCATGACGCGTTCGCCAGGCAGGGTGCCGAAGAGGATGTGCAGGCTTTGATGGATGTCCACCTCGTCCTCGACCATGGCCACCTGCCCGCCAGCAAAGCTCGGCGGAAAGGCGAAGCCGCGGCCAAGGAAATGGGGGTGGTCGTCGAACGTGACCATGGTTTTGGTCTACCCGAGTTGGATGGCCGAGCCGGCGACGTTGACCACGCCGCCGCTCTTGATGTCATTGCTGGCCGTGCCCTCGCAGGTCAGCGCTGTGCCGGCCTTCACGTCAATCGAGGTGCCGCCCTCGAAGCTGCCTTCGGCGGCGGATTTGAGCGTCAGCGCCTTGCTGCTTTCGATGACGATGCCGTCGCTGCTCAGTACGATCTTGTTGCCGGTCTGGTCCTTGATCGTGATGCCTTTTGCGTCGTCGTCGAGCGCCAGGCTGTTGCCGCCGGGTGTGACCAGGGTGATGATCGCCTTTTCGTCGTCGATCAGCAGTTGGATGCCGCTGCGGCTTTTGTAGCCTTTTTGCGGGTTTTCATTGCTGGGCGACAGCGGCGCGGCCTTGGCGCTGCTGTGCAACATGCCCAGGATCACCGGCTGGCGCGGGTCGTCATCCAGAAAGCCGACCAGCACCTCGTCGCCGACCTCGGGGCGGAAGAAAAAGCCGCGGTCTGAGCCGGCATCGACAGCCGCCAGGCGTGCCCACACGCCTTCATCGCCGTCCACCACCAGGGGCAGCATCACGCGTACGCGGAACTCGCCGTCGGGGTCTTCGTTGTCGGTCACCACCCCCGCTTGCAGCCCGTGTACCGGGGCCAGCAGGGCGGCGGTGCGATGGCTTTGCAGGCGCTCGCGCAGGGCCGGGTCGTGCGCGACGCCGCCGAACTGCAAATGCGTTTTCCAGCCGCCGGTGGTGTCGAACTCGTGGCGCACGCCGCTGATGAGCACGTCGCCCGAAAAGCGCTCGCCAACGCCGCTGAGCTTGACGGTGTCGCCCGGCAAGAGGGTGGCGATGCCCGCGCACTTCACGCGCCCGCTGGTCAGATCAAGCCGCGTGGTCTGCCAGGTGGCGGCGGCCAGGGCGCTGGCCTCGGCGTCGTCGAGCGCGGCGTGGCGCAGCAAAAGCGCGGCGGGGCCCGCGCCGCCGGCCAAGGTGTCGGGGTCGAAGTTGCCGGGGAATTTGAAGGCGGGGGTCTCGCCGTTGGTCGTGCTCACCGCCTGGTCGGCCGCGTGCCAGGTCAGCACCTTCACGGCTGCGGTTTGCGCGCGGCCGTCGATCTCGGCGTCGATCTCCAGCAAGGTCGCACCAAAGCGCAACTCGGCGCCAGCGCTGGCGATCGCGGGCTTCTTGATCGCCAGGTCGGCCGCACGGGTCAGCACCAGCAGCCCGTTGGCCGCCGCGCGGGCGTTGATGAAATCCCAGTCGCTGCAATCGTGCTGCACCAACTGCCTGTGCGTGACGGTGGTGCTGTCCACGTCAGCGCTGACACCGGCCGCGCCGAGCAATGACTCCATCGCATCGCCATCGGTCTTGTCGAAAAAGTTGGCGCTGCGGCGCACCAGGGTCAGGCGGCTCGCCGCGTGGCGGCATTCCACGATCAGGGTGCTGGGTGACGCTTCTCGCACCTTGAGCCGGATGCCAGTGACGATGCCTTTGAAAACGAGCGCGGGGTTCGATCCGGCCCCGGCCGAAATCTCTACCGCTGCGCCGGGCGCGAACAGCGGCTTGTTGCTCAACGGGAAGTCACCCTGGCCTGCCGCGCCGTCCACGTACGTCAGCCGTGCCGTGGCGATGCGGTTGGCCGCCGCCGTGATGCTGAGGGCCTGCAAGGCGTGCTCGCGCGGCACGTCCACCCCGGCCACCTTGATGGTGAACTCGCGGTGCTCGGCAGCGACCGGCAGGGTGCGTTCGGCGGGCATGGCGGCCTATTTCTGCAAAGGCGGAAAGCGCACACGTGTGCCCGCCGGCAGGTGGCGAACCCCGTTCAATTTGTTGGCGCGCGCCACCTTCAGGTACAGACCCGGGTCGCCATAGATTTGCCCGCATAGCCCGGCCAAGGTCTCGCCGGCGCGCAGCACGCGCACATGGGTCAAATCGGGCGATTGGTCTTGCGCCAGCGCCACGCGGGTCTGGTCGGCCACGGCATCGACAAAGACTGCGGTGATGGTGGCGCGCAACGGTGTGCCGTCGGGCTTGAAGAGCTTGTAGACGATGGACGCGCTTTTGAGCACGCAGCGCTTGATGGCCACCGTGCCCCAGGCGATCTTGAGGTAATTGGGGCGGTGGATGTTGCCGTTGTAGCCGGTGACGGACTGGAACTTGGTGACCTGCGTTTGCACATCGATCTTGACGCCGTTGGCTCCCGTGCCATCGAGGAAAAATGCCAGGGTCATGTCGCCCGGCTTGACCTTTTTGAAGTCCATGCGGCTGCCCGTCGTGCCCGAGCCCTGGGCCGCGTCGTACTCCATCTCGTAGTCCAGGGTGATCTCGTTCGGGTTGACATAGGACTCGAAGGTACCCTGCAGGCTCGCCTCGGCAAAGTCCGGCGTCGAGTAGGCCCGGACCAGCAGTTTGTTGAGTTGCCCTGTAGCCACGGCTCAAGCTTCCTTCTGCTGGCGCAGGATGTCCATCACCCGCTCGACGCACTCGGCCACCAGGGCCTGCTTGTCTTGCTCGGGGGCAGCTGGGGTGGACGTGCCGCCACCGGCGGCGTTGCTGACCTCGACTTGAATCACGATTTCGTCAATCAGGATGGGCATGGCGTTCAACCTTCGTTGCGACGGAAGTAGCGGTAGCTGAGGGTCAGTGTCTCGACCAAAAAGGCATTGGTCGTGGCGTTTAAATCGGAGATCGACCATTTGACCGGGAAGGCCCCGACCAGGTGCCATGTCATCAGTGGCTCGTGTTGTTCATTGAGCAGGGTGACGTTGACGTCGCGCGGGTCGATGTCCAGGTTCTCGATGCAGTTCTGCGCCCATTCCCACACTTTGCTGCCCTTTAGCAGGCCGCGCTTGAGCACCAGATCGCCGTACTTGCTGCGGCCGGGATAACGCTGGACAAAGCGGTTCTCGCCGCCCTCGGCCATCTCCTCGGTCGTGACCTCGATGGCGAGGCCCCCGACCTCCACAAAGCGCAGGTCGTCAGCGACAGGCGTGAGTCCCAGCACTTCCACCTTGAAGTGAAAGCCAACGGGTGGCGTGAACATGGTCGGGTGGCGCTCTAGACCAGCGTCGTCATTCGTTTTGCAGTTCCAGGCCTTCGTGCGCGATCTCGATGGATTCGATCGCCACCTCGTTGCCGCTCGCCTTCAGCCCCGGCCCCTCCACTTTGACCGGGAAGGCGTTATGGATCTTCCAGGTCATCACCGGCGCGTGTTCTTCGTTCAGCAGACTGATGACCACGTCGCGCCGCTCGACCTGGTTTAGCTTGATGGTGGACAGCCATTTGAAGAAGTCGTTGTCGGCCTTGACGATGCCGCGCTTGAGCGTCACGTTGCTGAACTTGCGCAGGCCGGGCATCTTGATCGATGAGTATTCCGGGAAAGAGCCGTCGCGGTATTCGATGGCCTGGTTCTCCTGCGTCAGGCCGCTCACTTCCGAAAAGCCGATGCGGTTGCCACCCCACTGGACGGTGAAGTGGAAGACGGGAAGGGGGTATTGCTGGGGCATGGTGATGTCTCCGGTGATTCAGAGGTGGCGCGTCAGCTGGTTTGCAGCTTGTGCGAAAACTTCAGGATGATGAATTCAGCGGGACGAACGACCGCCATGCCGATCTCGACATTCATCCGGCCTTCCAGGATGTCTTGCGCGTTCATCGTCGTGCCCAGGCCGCAGCGCACGAAGAACGCGTCTTTGGTAGTGGCACCGGCCAGCGCGCCTTCGCGCCATTTCTGCGTCAAATAGTTTTCGATCATGCCGCGCACCTTGACCCAGGTGTTCGCATCATTGGGCTCGAACACGGCCCAGTAGCTGCTTTTCTTGACCGAC
>JBBRFR010000300.1:0-5109 GCA_038241485.1 Burkholderiales bacterium | reverse complement strand
GAAATGGACGCGCTGCTGCAGGCCTTGCAGCCTTTTCTCGCTGCCGCTTTCCAGCTCTGGGGCTCGCCGGTCACCTGGCTGGAGATCGTGGCCTTCATGCTGGCCATCGCGATGGTGGTGTGCAACATCCGCGTCAACCCGATCGCCTGGCCACTGGCGATCGTCAGCTCGTTGATGTACTTCGCGCTGTTCTGGAACAGCAAGTTGTACGGCGACGCCAGCCTGCAGATCGTTTTCGTAGCGGTTGCCGGCTGGGGCTGGTGGCAGTGGCTGCGTGGCACCCAGGCCGATGGCTCGGCCTTGAAGGTGCGCCGCCTGAGCACACAGGGGCGCTGGCTGATGCTGGGCCTGCTGGCCCTTGGTTGGCCCAGCATCGGCCTTTTCCTCACGCACTACACCGACACCGACGTGCCCTGGTGGGACGCCTTCCCCACCGCCGGCAGCCTCATTGGCCAATGGCTGCTCGGCCGCAAGTACGTCGAGAACTGGGCCGCGTGGGTCGTGGTCAACGTGGTCAGCGTGGCGCTCTTTGCCTACAAGGGCCTGTGGCTCACGGTGGTGCTGTACCTGGTGTTCATCGCGATGTCGTTCATCGGCTGGCGGGCCTGGCAGCGGCTCGCGGCGCAGCCATGAGCCGTGTCATTGCGATCGTCGGCGCCGAGAGCACCGGCAAGACCACGCTCGTCGGTGAGCTGGCGACGGCGCTGCGTGCAGAGGGTCACGCGGTCGCGATGGTCAGCGAATACCTGCGCGAGTTTTGCAACACCCACGGCCGCACACCGCTGATTCACGAGCAGGCCCATATCGCCCGCGAACAGACGCGCCGCATTGCCGACGCCAGCCAGTCGCACGACATCGTGGTGGCCGACACCACGGCCTTGATGATTGCCGTTTACAGCGACAAGGTGTTTGGTGACCGCAGCCTGTACGCCGAGGCCGAAGCCTTTCAGCGTGGCTACGCCATCACTTTGTTGACCGCGCTCGACCTGCCCTGGCAGGCCGATGGCCTGCAGCGAGACGGCCCGCAGGTGCGTGAGCCCGTGACCGCGCTGGTTCGCGCCAGCCTAGCGCGCGCGGCGGTGCCTTACTCGGTGATTGGTGGCTCTGGTGTGGCACGGCTGGAATCGGCGTTGGCGGCTGTGCGGCATGCCCCAAAACCCAACACAGGCCCGCGCTGGCAATGGGCCTGCGAGCACTGCGGAGACACCAACTGCGAGCGCCACCTGTTGGCGCGCGGCTGAACGTTTTAGCTCATCGCACCCAGCAGCACGACCAGAACGATCAGCGTGCCGATGCCAAGGTTCACCGCCACCCAGGTGCGGATGAAGCCAAGCGCCACACCACCGGCCGCCCAGTCTTGCGCCACCACCGCACGCTGCAAACGTTTGTAGAGCACAAAACGGATGTGGCCAAAGATGGCCAGCATCACCAGGCCCAACACCGACATCACCATCCAGTCGAGCGTCATGTTGAAGGACGCGCCGGTCAGGCGTGTGGTCTGCGCCACGCGCATCACCATCGCCACACCGCTGCCGATGGCCGCGAGGGCCACCACCACAACGATGTTGAAGAAGCGCCCCAAAGCGTCGGCCATGAAGGGCACGCGCACCGCTGGGGGAAGGCTCATCGCCGCCGGGCGCAGGCAAAAGAGTGCGAAAAACATGCCGCCGACCCAGATGACGACCGAGCCCAGGTGCAGTAGTTTCAGCAGCGCGTAGGCCATGTCGTTTATCTCGCAGTCAGTTCAGCGTGGTGGAACCGGGAGCCTGCTGGCCATGCGGAGTGAAGAGCTCACCCACGTCCACCGGATCGAAGTGGTATTTGACGCCACAAAAGTCGCAAGCGATCTCAACGCGCCCTTGTTCGACGACAACGCCATCAATCTCTTCGCGCCCCAGGCCCCTGAGCATGTTGCCCACCCGCTCACGCGAGCAGGTGCAGGCAAAGCGCGGTTGCACCGGTTCGTAGCGAATGATTTTTTCTTCCCAGTAGAGGCGGCGCAACACGGTGTCGGCATCGAGCGTCAACAGCTCTTCGCTCGTCAACGTGGCCGTCAAATGAGCGATGCGGTTGTAGGCCTCGTTGATACCGATCTCGTCTTCATGGGATGACCGCCCCCACGACGGCTGCGCCGTCGAGCCCCCCGAGGGGGTCGGGCCTGCTTGGGGCGGCCCGGCGCTGGCCCGGCCGCCAAGGTTACCAACGCCTTCGACCGGCAAACGCTGGATCAAGAGGCCAGCGGCGATGTCATCGTTGGCAGCGAGGATGAGCTTGGTGTCGAGCTGCTCCGACTGCAGCATGTAGTGTTCCAGCACCTCGCTCAAACGATGCAGCGGCTCACCCTGGTCGCCATGCAATGCCACCACACCTTGATAAGGCTGCTGGCCGGGAAAACGGTCTTTGGGGTCGAGCGTGATCGCGCAGCGGCCCTTGCCGTGCACGTTGAGCAGGGTGTCGAGCTGCGCCCGCTCGGGCATCTCACCGACCACCTTGGCCGTGACGCGAAAGGCCAGGTCGGGTTGCACCTCGGTCACAGCCAGCTTGACCGGGCCATCACCAAAGATCTGGATGATCAGCGAGCCGTTGAACTTGATGTTGGATTGCATCAGCACACCGGCCGCCGCCATCTCGCCCAGCAGCGCACGCACCGGCTGGGGAAAAGCGTCTTGCGCCGTAGCGCGGCGTTGCAAGACCTCGCGCCAATCGCCGGTCAGGCGAACGAGCAGGCCTCGCACCGGCAGCCCCTCGAACAAAAACTTGTGCAGCTCACTCATCAATCGGCAATCTTCTTCAAACTCGCCTTGAAGCGGCGGGCATTCTGGACATAGTGCAAGGCGCTGAGCCTCACACTTTCAATCTGCTCCGGCGTCAGCATGCGCACCACCTTCGCGGGCGAGCCAATGATCATCGAGCCATCAGGGAATTCCTTGCCCTCAGTGATCAACGCGCGCGCGCCCACCAGGCAGTGTTTGCCGATCTTGGCGCCGTTCAACACCACCGAGCCAATGCCGATGAGAGAGCCTTCACCCACGGTGCAGCCATGCAGCATCACCTGGTGGCCCACCGTCACGTTGTCGGCCAAGGTCACCGGGTAGCCGCGGTCGGCGTGGATCACGGTGCCGTCTTGCACGTTGGTGTTTTGGCCGATGCTGATGCGCTCGGTGTCGCCGCGCAGAATGGCACCGAACCACACGCTGGCGTTGTCGGCGAGGCTCACCGCGCCCATCACCTGAGCGCTGTCGGCCACCCAGGCGGTGTCGGCGATGTCGGGCGTGTCGTCGCCGAGTTGATAGAGGGCCATGGGCGCGTTCCTAAGGTCGAAGCCCATAATTCTAGGGATGAACCCGAGACAACGCGCCCTGGAGGTTTTGTGCCTGTGCGACCCCACCGCCAAGGCCATCGAAACCCGAGCCTTGTTGGCGGGCCTGGACGCGAGCCTCATTGACCCCGCAGTCGCCCTAGAGGCCCCCGCTGATCTGCCTGGTCGCCCGAGCCGGCCGGCTCTGTTGCCACCACGCCAGGTGCCCTCGCGCACGCCCTTCACGCCGCAAGGCCGGGCGGCGCTGATCCACGCCATCGCGCACATCGAGTTCAACGCCATCAACCTGGCACTTGATGCTGCCTTCCGCTTTGCCCACATGCCCGTCACCTTTTATGTCGACTGGCTGCGTGTGGCGAGCGAAGAGGCCCTGCACTTCAGCCTGCTGCGCGAACACCTGCAAAGCCTCGGCCATGACTACGGCGACTTCGATGCGCACGACGGCCTGTGGGCGATGACCCAACGCACCGCCGACAACGTGGTGGCCCGCATGGCTCTGGTGCCGCGCACACTGGAAGCGCGCGGCCTGGACGCCACGCCACCCCTGCAGGCCAAGTTCGGCCGCGCGGGTGACCCGCGCATGGTCGAGATACTCGGCGTGATCCTGCGCGACGAGGTGGGCCACGTCGCCATCGGCAACCACTGGTACCGCTGGCTGTGCGAGCGCGACGGGCTCGACCCGGTGACCCACTACGCCGTGCTGGCGCAGCGCTACGAAGCGCCTAAGCTGCGGCCGCCTTTCAACTGGCCGGCCCGCGAAGCAGCAGGTTTTACCGCCGACGAGATGGCGCGCCTGAACACAGACTGAGCGTTTTGAGGGCTTGCTTCAGTGGCTCGCATCTTGCTGTGAGCAGGCTGCTGCCCCCCATTACACTGAGGCCCCTTCGCGCGACCCGCCAAAAGCGGGCGCCTCCACGGCCCCCATTCGAGGATGTCCATGAACACCATTTCCACCCGTCGCTTTCTGCAAACCAGCGCGCTGCTGATCACTGGCCTGCTCTTGTCCGCCTGCGGCAAAAAGACTGAAGCACCGGCAACGCCCTCCACCTCTGCGGCCGCGGCCTCCGCGCCCGCTCCGGCGCCTGCTAAGGTGTACGTGGTCGGCACCGATGCCGCTTACGCACCCTTCGAATCACAAAACGAAAAGGGTGAGATCGTCGGCTTCGACATCGACGTGGTCACCGCCGTCGCCAAGAAGGCCGGCATCGAGGTCAAGTTCGTCAACACCCCGTGGGAAGGCATCTTCAAGACGCTGGATCAGGGCGACCGCGACTTCCTCGTCTCTGCCGTCACCATCACCGACGAGCGCCGCCAGTCGAATGATTTCAGCAACCCCTACTTCGACGCGCAGCAACTGATCGCGGTGAAGGCCACGTCCAAGATCTCGAAGTTCGAAGACATCAAGAAGCTCAAGGTCGGCGTGCAAACCGGCACCACAGGCGATGAAGTGGTGAGCAAACTGCAAGGCAAGAACAGCACCAACATCAAGCGCTTCGAGTCGACCCCGCTGGCGCTGAAAGAGCTGGAGGCCGGCGGCGTCGATGCCGTGGTCGCCGACAACGGCGTAGTCATCAACTACGTGACCAACAACGCCGGCAAGCGCTTCAAGACCGTCGACGACGCCGCCTTCGTGCCCGAGCACTACGGCATCGCGGTCAAGAAGGGCGACGCCGCGCTACTCGCCAAGCTCAATCAGGGGCTGGCCGCGATCCGCGCCGACGGCACCTACGACCACATCAACGCGAGCTACTTCAGCGCCGCGAGCAGCGCGGCCGCATCGGCCCCGCCCG
>JBBRFR010000299.1:0-5120 GCA_038241485.1 Burkholderiales bacterium | reverse complement strand
TGACGTAGTTCTCTTGGTACCCCTGGCGCTTGAACAGCTCGGCCAACTTGGTGGCCAAGGGCACGGCGGTGGCGCGGTCGGTGACCACGTCGCCATGCACGGCGTAACTCGTGAGCGCCAGGTACATGGCGGCCGAGTTGCTTCGCCGCACGTCGGTGGTGGAGACGAGCACGCTGCGGCCCACGTCATAGGCCTTGCTGTCTTTCAAGTCTTTCCAGCGCTTCTTGGCCAGCATGGTGGCGGTGAGCTGGGCCATGTCGACACCATAGATGCGCTCACCGAGCGGCCGGGCCAAGCCATTGGCCACCAGGATGTTGGCGATCGGCGCCCAGCTGGCAATCACCATCGGCGTGTGAAAGGGAGACGACTGCGCCACCGCGATGCCCGCCTTGCGCGCCGCGTCGCTCACCTGGTTGGCCGCCACCACGCCCGACGGGAAGATGAAATCAGGCATCTGCCCCGGCACCACCTTGGCAGCCATCTCTCGGCTGCCCACCCGCGTGACGGCCACCGGCAGGCGGTTGTCGGCCAGGATCTTGCGCACCCGCTCATCTTTGAAAAACGGCTCAACGTCGAGCGCGATCACGCCGGTGAGCTGGGTGGTCGGGCCCAGCGCCTGCTCGGCCACTGCCGCCTGCTGCCCCCGCAGCGCAAAAAACAGCGCCGCCCCGAACCCGGCCAACAGCACCAGGGTCAGAAAGACTTTGCTGAGTCTGGACATACGCACACCCCCCTTGTGGCCCGGAAGCATAGCCGGTGATGACTGACACAAAAGGGCCGCCGCCTACAATTCCACCCCTCCCCGTTGACACCCAGCGGCGCCGTTTTCCTGGCCCGACCCGCCCCCATGACCGAACTCGCCAAATCGTTTGAACCCGCCGCCATCGAAGCCAAATGGGGCCCGCTGTGGGAAAAGAGTGGCGCCTACGAGCCCACGCTCGACGCCGCCAAACCCTCGTTCAGCATCCAGTTGCCGCCGCCCAACGTGACAGGCACGCTGCACATGGGCCATGCGTTCAACCAGACGATCATGGATTCGCTCACGCGCTACCACCGCATGAAGGGCCACAACACGCTGTGGGTGCCGGGCACCGACCACGCCGGCATCGCCACGCAAATCGTGGTGGAGCGCCAGCTGGAGCAGCAAAAGATCAGCCGCCACGACCTGGGCCGCAAGAACTTCGTGGCCAAGGTGTGGGAGTGGAAAGAAGTTTCAGGCTCGACCATCACGCAGCAAATGCGCCGCATGGGCGCCAGCGTCGACTGGAAGCATGAGTACTTCACCATGGACGAAAAGCTGTCCAAGGTGGTGACACAAACCTTCGTGACGCTCTACGAACAAGGCCTGATCTACCGCGGCAAACGCCTGGTGAGCTGGGACCCGGTGCTGAAGTCGGCCGTCTCTGACCTGGAGGTCGAAAGCGAAGAAGAAGACGGCTCGCTGTGGCACATCCGCTACCCGCTGGCCGATGGCAGTGGAGAGCTGGTGGTGGCCACCACCCGCCCCGAGACCATGCTGGGCGACGTGGCGGTGATGGTGCACCCTGAAGACGAGCGCTACAGCGCGCTCATCGGCAAGCACGTCACGCTGCCCTTGTGCGACCGCTCGATTCCGGTAATCGCCGACGACTACGTGGACCGCAACTTCGGCACCGGCGTCGTGAAGGTCACGCCCGCCCACGACGCCAACGACTACGCCGTCGGCCTGCGCCACAAGCTGCCGATGATCGGTGTGCTCGACCTCGACGCCCGCGTCAACGACAACGCGCCGCTGCCCTACCGCGGGCTCGATCGTTTTGTGGCGCGCAAGAAGGTCGTGGCCGATCTCGACGCGCTGGGCCTGCTGGCCGAAGTGAAGAAGCACAAGCTGCAGGTGCCACGCTGCGCACGCACCGGCGCGGTGATCGAGCCCATGCTCACCGACCAGTGGTTCGTGGCCGTCAGCAAGCCGGGGCCCGATGGCAAATCGATCGCGCAAAAAGCCGTCGACGCCGTGGCCTCCGGAGAGGTGAAGTTCGTGCCCGAAAACTGGGTCAACACCTACGACCAGTGGATGAAGAACATTCAAGACTGGTGCATCTCGCGCCAGCTCTGGTGGGGCCACCAGATCCCGGCCTGGTTTGGCAGCAACGGCGAGTTGTTCGTGGCGCCCAGCGAAGAAGAAGCCCGCGCCGAGGCCAGCGCCGCAGGCTACTCGGGTGAGTTGAAGCGCGACGAAGACGTGCTCGACACTTGGTTCTCTTCGGCCCTAGTGCCGTTCTCGTCTCTCGGCTGGCCCGAGAAGACCAAGGAGCTCGATCTTTTCTTGCCAAGCAGCGTGCTGGTGACCGGCTACGAGATCATCTTTTTCTGGGTGGCACGCATGATCATGCTGACCACACACTTCACCGGCAAAGTGCCTTTCCACACCGTCTACATCCACGGCATGGTGCGCGACAGCGAAGGCAAGAAGATGAGCAAGTCCGAAGGCAACGTGCTCGACCCGGTGGACTTGATCGAAGGGGTGGATCTCGACACGCTGGTCAAGAAGTCGACCATCGGCCTGCGCAAGCCCGAGACCGCGCCCAAGGTGGCCGCCCGCGTGAAGAAAGAGTTCCCTGACGGCATGCCGGCCTATGGCGCCGATGCGCTGCGTTTCACCATGGCCAGCTATGCGAGCCTGGGCCGCAACATCAACTTCGACACCAAGCGTGCCGAGGGCTACCGCAACTTCTGCAACAAGCTCTGGAACGCCACCAAGTTCGTGTTGATGAATTGCGAAGGGCAAGACTGCGGCCTGAAGGAGCACAGCAAGGCCGAATGCGCGCCGGGCGGCCCGGCCCATGGCTACCTCACGTTCAGCCAAGCCGACCGCTGGGTCACGAGTGAGCTGCAGCGCGTGGAAGCGGCGGTGGCCCAAGGCTTTGCCGAGTTCCGCCTCGACAACGTGGCCAACACGCTTTACCAATTTGTTTGGGACGAGTACTGCGACTGGTACATCGAGATCGCCAAGGTGCAAGTTCAGACTGGCGACGAATCGCGGCAGCGCGCCACCCGCCGCACGCTGATCCGCGTGCTCGAGACGATGCTGCGCCTGCTGCACCCGATTGCGCCGTTCATCACCGCCGAGCTGTGGGACACGGTGGCGCCGATCGCTGGGCGCAAGTCGACCGACAGCATCGTGACGGCCGCCTACCCGCAAGCGCAGCTGGAGCGAATCGATGCCAACGCCGATGCATGGGTGGGCAAGCTCAAGGGTCTGGTGAGCGCCTGCCGCACCTTGCGCAGCGAGATGCAGCTGTCACCGGCGGCGCGTGTGCCCCTGAACGGCTTTGGCGACCCGGCCTTCCTGCGCGAAGCCGCGCCCGTGCTCAAAGCGCTGGCGAAGGTGTCGGAAGTGAAGATCTTTGATGACGAGGCCGCCTTCAGTGCCGCGACGAGTCAGTCACCCGTGGTCGTACAAGGGGAGTCGCGCCTGGCGCTGCATGTGGAGATCGACGTTGCCGCCGAGAAGGAGCGCCTCAACAAGGAGATCACGCGATTGCAAGGCGAGATCGCCAAGGCGAGCGGCAAGCTGTCCAACGAGTCGTTCGTGGCGCGTGCACCGGCGGCCGTGGTGGCTCAGGAGCAGCAGCGCATTGCCGAGTTCACGGCAGCTCTGGCTCGGCTGCAAGATCAGTTGGCACGCCTGGGTCCGTCGACCTGAATTCGCGCGGTGCAGTCGGCGTGGCCGCCAGCAGCTCGTCGATGCGCCGGGCCACCGCCCACGAGCTGCGCAGCCGAGATTCGCGCGTGGTGCTGGCCACACGCGGTGTGATCTGAAGTGTGTCCATGCCCTTGAGCGGGCGGCCATCGTCCAGCGCACCGGGCTCCAGGCTGTCGAGCCAGCACGCGGCCACACGGCCGCTGATCAACACATCGGCCAATGCGCGCTCGTTGAACACGCCCGAGTGCGCCACGCTCACGATCACCTGGTTGGGTTTGCAAAACGGCAAAAAACGCTCGCCCAACAGGCCGTGGTAGCGGCTGAAGTAGTTGAGCTGCACACACACCGTGTCACTCGTTTCCAGCAGCTCGCGCAGGCCCAGCGGAGCCACACGCCAACGCTGCCACACACCATCGGTCGAGTGCAACGAAGGGTCGTAGCCCACCACCCGCGAACCAAAACCGCTCAGCATGTTGACCATGGCCTTGGCGGCAGGCGGCATGCCGATCAGGCCCACGGTGCAGGCGCCCAGCTCGCGGCCGACCAGCATGCCGTCGCCACCCTCGATCGGCACACGGCGCAGCAGCGACAACATGGCACCGATCATGAACTCGGCCTCGGCCTGCGCGGTCGCGGTGAGGCTGCGCACCACCTCGATGCCGGCGCGCGAGCAGGCGTCGACGTCGATGTTTTCGGCGCCACCGCTCACCCGGCCCACGGCGCGCAGTACCGGCGCGTAGTGCAGCGTCGCTGGGTCGAGCGCCAGCATCGAAGGCAATACCAAGGCCCGCACGTTGTAGAGCGATTGCCTGAACTCGCGCAGGTCACGCATCAGCTCGGGGGCATAACGCACCGAATAGCGCTCCGCCAACCATTGCGTGACTTCGGCTTCCAGCGGCTCGATGATCAAAATGTCCATGCCATCCCACTCATGCTCGGTGTACGCGTCACAAAGCGCATGACACAATGTTTTCGAAGCACTCCCTCACTCCTTGGATGATTGTAAGCAAATGTTAGTAACCAAAGCGATCTTTCCTGTAGCAGGCCTCGGTACGCGCTTCCTGCCCGCAACAAAAGCCCAACCCAAAGAGATGCTTCCGGTGGTCGACAAGCCACTGATCCAGTACGCCGTGGAAGAAGCCTATGCCGCCGGGGTGCGTGAAATGATTTTCGTGACGGGCCGCCACAAGCGCCCCATCGAAGATCACTTTGACATGACCTTTGAGCTGGAAGTAGCCCTCGAACAGGCGGGCAAGCAGGAACTATTGGACGTCGTGCGCTCGGTCAAACCCGATGACATGGAGTGCATCTACGTGCGCCAGCCACAAGCTTTGGGGCTGGGCCATGCCGTTTTGTGTGGTCAGCGGCTGGTGGGCAATCACCCGTTCGCTGTGCTGCTGGCCGATGACCTGATGGTCGGCGAGAAGCCCGTGCT
>JBBRFR010000298.1:0-5129 GCA_038241485.1 Burkholderiales bacterium | reverse complement strand
GCGATGCGAATCCGTCGCCGCCACCGAGTGGTTCGTCGGCGGCGGCGACCCGCGCTGTCGCCTTGTCCGGCCAGACAGCTCCAACCGGCTCGCTGGCGACGGATGCAGGGGCTGCCGTCATTCTTGTGCAGGCCTTGCAGGCGCGCTGGACACCCGCGGTGCGTGATGCGACGATGGTCTACGGCACCTGGCCGTTTTTCCAGGGCCCGTTCGAAGCCGTCGATTGGCTCTTGGTTCCGCCCGACCAACCGCCAGCGGAGTACGGCGCCGTTTTGGCCAGCGGGGCACAGGTTGTGGCGCGCGCCTACCGATGCGAACTGGCCTTCGACGCTGTGTACGCCGGCAGCCCCGGCGCCGTGTTTGAGCCTGTTCCTGCGTTGGGCGCATTGACTGCTGTTCAAAGGTCGGCATTGAGCCTTGAACAGTTCACCACCAACCTCTTGCTCGCCGTGTCGGCGAACAGGCTGGCCGTGCGCACCATTTTCCAGCGTCCGGGCCAGGTCTCGGTCGGCGATTCAGCCCTCCTGGTGCTGGCGCAATGCGAAAACCGGAGGCACGGATACGGCCTGCTACCGGGCGGCGAACTGAGCGTGACGACGGGCCGAGTGGAGGCCACGCTGGTGTCCATGGCATCGGCCGATCATCAGCTGGTGTCCAACACCTTCTCCCTGACGACGACTTCGGCGGATGCCCGTGTGACCCCGAAGACGGGCACATTCCTTGGGCATTTTTTGAACCGCGCCCTCGTGTCGCTGGTGAGGGACGACGTGCGAATCTCCAATATCGTCCACGCGCCCTTGTCGCAAGTTGATCCCGTGGTGCACCAAGTGGAGCTGCTGGTGCCTGTGCCAGGTGTGAATGCCACCGGCTCCGCCCCAGCCCCCACCTTGCACGTCAAGTACGACGAGTGGAGATTGAATCTGACGACAGGCCTCGCCGCAGACGGAACCGTGACCATCACCGACAGCGGCGGTAACAGCGCCACGATCCAACACGCTGGAGCTGCCTACGAGGTGAAGTTCAAGTTCGGCAGCCAGGAGCGTACGTACACCGTAGCGCCGTAGCGAGACTGCGTGGCCGCGACCCTCGCACGCAGCGGTGCGCGCCCGAGCATGCTTGCAACGCCGCAGGCCATGCCCGCACGCCCCAGCTTGAGTTCGCGCTAAACGTTGCTGGTGGCCCGCACTTCGGCCAGGCTGGTCACGCCTTGCAGCACCTTCTCGATGCCGTCTTGCCGCAGCGTGCGCATGCCCTCATGCATGGCGGTGCGCTGCAGCTCTTCGGCCCGCGCGCCGGTCTGGATCAGGCGGCGCACTTCGCGTGAGACCACCATCAGCTCGTGCAGACCCGCGCGCCCGCGTTGGCCGGTCTGGCCGCAGTGTTCGCAGCCGGGGCTGTGGTGCATGCGCAGCGTGCCTTCCTTGCCGAAGCGAGCCGTCCAGTCGGCGCGCAAGGTGTCGCGCTGGAACTGGGGCAGGTCGCTCGGGCACACGTGCAGGTAGTCGTCGAGCAGCTCGTTGACCTCGTCGTCGGTCGCCAGGCGCGACTGGCGGCAGTGGTTGCACAAACGGCGCACCAGGCGCTGCGCCAGCACGCACAGGAGCGAGTCGGCAAAGTTGAACGGGTCCATGCCCATGTCGAGCAGGCGGGTCACGGTTTCGGGTGCGCTGTTGGTGTGCAGCGTGCTCAGCACCAGGTGGCCGGTGAGCGAGGCTTCGACGCCCATTTGCGCGGTCTCTTCGTCGCGCATTTCGCCGACCATGATCACGTCGGGGTCGGCGCGCAAGAAGGCGCGCAGCGCTTTCGCAAACGTCCAGTCGATCTTCGGGTTGACCTGCACCTGGCGCAGGCCGGGCTGGGTGATTTCGATCGGGTCTTCGGCCGTCCAGATCTTGCGTTCGGGCACGTTGATGTGGCTCAGCGCCGAGTGCAGGGTGGTCGTTTTGCCCGAGCCGGTGGGGCCCACGCACAGCACCAGGCCGTAGGGGCGTTCCATCGCCTCTTTCAGGTGTTTGATGTTGTAGGGCGAGAGGCCCAGGTTGTCGACCGGGATCGGCTTGGCCGAGGCCAAGATGCGCATCACCACGTCTTCGAGGTTGTTGTTGGTGGGGATGGTGGCCACGCGCAGCTCGATCTTGTGCTGCGGCGAAAACTTGGCGAAGTTGATCTTGCCGTCTTGCGGCTTGCGGCGCTCGGAGATGTCGAGGTCGCACATGATCTTGATGCGCGCGATCAACGCGTTGCGGTAGTTGGGCGGCAGCTCCAGGTGGGTGCGCAAGAGGCCGTCTTTTCGGAAGCGCACCTTGATCTTGTCGCGCCCGGGGTAGCTTTCGACGTGGATGTCTGAGACACCGTCCTTGTGCGCGTCGATGATCATGTTGTTGATCAGCTTGACCAGCGAGTTGTCTGATTGCTCGATCTGGCGGTCGTCTTCGGCGAAGGCGTTGTGGTCTTCTTTCTCCAGCGTCTCGACCAGCTTGTCGGTGTCGTGCAGCTCGAACGGGATGGGGTCGGCCGCGTTCACTGCCGCAAAGCGCTGCAGGCTGGCGGCGCCGATCTTCTCGTAGGCCTTGAACAGCACGTCTTCCAGGCCGCTGCCCTGGGCCAGCACCGGCACACATTTCATCTGGGTGATGAACTCGACCTCGTCGACGGTCGAACGGCGGCGCACCGGGTCGTCGAGTGCGATCACCAGCCGCCCTTCGCGAATCATCAGCGGCATCACCAGCACCCGCACCGCCACCGAGTAGGGCAGCTTGCGAATGGCCTCGTCTTCGAACGGAAAGGCGTCAAGGTTGACCAGCGGGTAGCCCATCTTGCGGGCCAGCGCCGTTTGCAGGTCTTCGCGCGAAACGATGCCCATGCGCACCAGCAGCTCACCCAGCGGCACGTTGCGGTCTTGCTGTTGTTGACTGAGAGCGTCTTGCAGCTGTTCGCTGGTGACCATGCCGAGCGAGGTGAGCGCTTCGCCGATGCGCACCATGGGCATGCGGGCCTGCTTTTCGATGGCGGCCAGCAGCTGCTCGGGCGTGACCACCTGGCGCAGCAACAAGATGTCGCCGAGCTTTTGGTCGCGCATCTGCTTTTGCACGTCGGCCGCCTGCTCCACTTGCTGCGGTGTCGCGGCGTTTTGCTCGATCAGCAGCTCGCCGATGCGCGGGCCGATTTCATACGAGGTGTAGCCGCCCCGCGGCACGAAGAGGCGCTGCACGCTGCCCTTGTCGTCGACCGGCGGGAAGAGGAACAGGCCGTGCGCGGTCTCCACATGGCCGATGGTGGTGCCGTCCATCACCGCGCCGTCGGGCAGCATCACCCGGTAGGTGTTGCGCGGGCGCTGCTCCAGCATCAGCGCGTGTTTTTCGTGCGTGATGAGGGTGGTGCTGATGGGCTTGATGGGCTCCATCACCCGCAGCGAGCGGAACTGGTTGAAGCGCAGTGGCATGGTGGTTCGCGCAGGCGGCACCTGCACATGGGCCACCTGGTCTTCGGGCACGAAAAAGATCAACCGACCGGCGACGGCCTTGCCGTTGGTGCCCACAAACTCGCAGCCCTGGGCCTGGTTCTGCTCGGCCGCGTCGGGGTAAGACGCAAAGGGTGGCGTGGGCCAGCGAAAGGCGTCGTGGCGCGTTTTTTCTACCGGGTCGACACGCGGCAGCGTGGCCGGCGCGTCGGTGGCGAAATCCATGTTGACGAAATCGGAGAGGTCAGACATTTGTTTCCCGCCGCGTGTGTGGCGCGCGCATGGCCTAAGCACGGAACGTTTTTCCGCACGGTCATGGTAGGCAGCGGGTGGGTGGCAAATGGCCCGAATTGCGGGCCCATCCGGGGGCTGTTCAGCCCATCAAGGGCGTCACAGCTTTTTGTAGGCGTCGATGAGGCTTCGGTCCTCGGGCCCCGCCTTTTGCAGCCATTCCTGCAGAAGGCTGTCGCCCACCCTTTGCATGTCGGCCTTGAGCTGGGAGCTTGGCGCCAGCACGTTCATGCCGTTTTTTTTGAGCAGGTCGAGGTGCTCGCTGTTTTTGGCCCGGGAGACCACCCAGCCGCGCGTTTCGGCCACCGAGGCGGCCTTGAGCAGGGCCGCCTGCGTGGCGCGGTCGAGCGCATCAAAAGCGGCCTGGTTGACCAGCACCACGTTTTTGGGCAACCAGGCCTGGATGTCGTAGAAGTACTTCAGGTGCTCGTGCGCCTTCGTGTCGTAGCCGGTCGAGCTCGACGACATGTACGACTCGACCAACCCGGTGCCCATGGCCAGCGTGAGCTCGGCCTGCTGCACCGTCACCGGCTGTGCACTCAGCAGCTCGGCGATGCGCGAGGTGGCCGGGCTGTAGGCGCGCCACTTGGCGCCTTTCAGGTCTGCAGCGGTGTTGAGGGGCTTCTTGCTGAAGATGCCTTGCGGCGGCCAGGGCACGGCGTAGAGCAGCATCAGGCCTTGTTCGGCCAGCTTTTTCTGAAGCATCGGCTTTTGCGCCTTGTAGAGCTTGGCCGACTCGTCATAGCTGGTAGCAAGAAAGGGCAGGCCGTCGGCGCCGTAGATCTGCCATTCGTTCTGGTGATTCACCAGCAAGATCTCGCCGATCTGCGCCTGACCGGCCTGCACCGCGCGCTTGATCTCGGGCGCCTTGAACAGCGAGGCGTTGGCATGCACAGTGATCTTGAGCTTGCCGTGGGTGGCCTTGTCGACATCGCTTACGAACTGCACCAGGTTCTCGGTGTGAAAGCTGCTGCTCTGGTAGGCGGCGGGCAGGTCCCAGCGGGTTTGTGCGGGGGCGATGCCGGCCCAGGCCATCGCAGCAATCATCAGGCTGGCGTGAAGGGCTCGCATGGGGGTCTTTCGCTCGGGATACAAAGGTTTGGTGCATTGTGGCCCTCACGTTGTGTTGCTTTCAATCCGCCTGGGGGGGGTAGTAGTTGCAGGTGCGGCCGGCACCTTTGTGCCCGACACTGGGGCCCGGCTTGTAAGAAGCCTGCTCATCACATCGACAGAGCCATGTCGCCGCAGTTGCTCGTGGCACATTCACCCACTTCACCCACAGGAGATTGTTCTATGAACCAAGGTTTGATCGCTTCGACTGCCCTCGCATCCTTACTGGCACTCGGCCTGGCCGGCCAGGCCGCCGCGCAGGACAAGT